>CALZMZ010000008.1:0-44093 GCA_945788685.1 Thermodesulfovibrionia bacterium
ACAATGGCCGTTGTCTTTTTTATAAAGTGAGCTTTGCCCATTGAATCTCCTGTGTCCATTTTCTCTTTTGCCTTATCTATAAAATTAATAGCTCCTTCATATAGCATGTTTACTACCTGAATCCTGTCAGATTCGCTTACTTCCTTCGAATTGGTTGCTACATTCTCCATGTTGATCCTCCTTATATTTAGACTTGATCTGTAATCGATATGTATTTAGCAATATCTGTACCTGTCTTTTTAAGCAAATATTCTTCAGGCAATTTAGTAATTCATGTGTATTGAGTTTCCTGAATAATTAAGCGAAAATCTCTGTCGACTGATAATTGATGGAGCATGCTGCTATGGTAAAAACAGTCAGGAGCAGCAATGATGAAGAAATAACTTCCCTGCATGGAAAACTTTACCCGCTCATGCATGTATGACGTCCTGTCATAATATTCACAGTTTTCATTGATCGATATTCTCTGTCATTATCAGCTCATATGTTTTACAGGGTTCTTCTTTGCTGCAATCCGGTCAATCAATACATGAGCTCTCCTGTTCATCGGATCAAATATCAGAACTTTTTTCAGCACTGTTTCAGCCTGCTCTGACTTTCCATTGTTAAAGAGAGCTTCAGAAAGGGAGGTAAGGGCGTCAAGGTTTGCAGGATGACATTGCAAAAACTCTTTTATCAGCTTTTCTACTGTATCAAACTGTTCAAGTTCCATTCCCATCTTTATAACCGAATCAAGTACGTTTTTATTGTCCTGATCTATTCCAAAGGCCTCACACACCATACCAAAAGCCCTGTCCCTTTCTCCCTGCTCCCAGCACGCAATGCTCTTAACATGGGTTTCCTTTATCATGTCTGCTTCAGTTTTCCGGGACAGCACGTTATTAAAAACATCTCTGACTTTTTCAGCTGTTTTTTTCGCGTCAAATATGGTTTCTGCCCTTTTCAGGGCCAACTTCCCCAGATCATCCCGGACAGCGTTGTCGATTATCATTTCTTTCATGGCTCGGTAAAGAGACAGGTGGTCATTGGGCTGGACCAGCATTCCCCCGTCTCCCACAACCTCAGGGATGGAACCGGAGTATGTTGATATAACAGGTGTACCACATGCCATGCTTTCGATCAGTACCATTCCAAACTGTTCCTGCCATGACCTTGTAGATATGCTGGGAAGAACAAACATGTCAGAGATGTTATGCAGCTTATACATCTCCTCGTAGGGATATTCCTCAATAAATATGGTTGAACCGGAAATACCCACTGCCTCTGCCCTTTCACGGGCACCCTCCAGTTCAGGACCCCTGCCTACTATCAGGAACCTGATCCGCTTTTCATTCAGACTGCTATCACTGCAGATTCTGGATGCAGCATGGAGAAAATCATAAATGCCTTTTTCCCATACCATTCTGCCGATAAACAGGACCACGAGGTCGTCCCGGTCAATTCCCATTTTTTTTCTTTCGGATTCAAGATTCTCCTCTACAGGTCTGAATACATTCAGGTCCACACCCATCGGTATTACATCTATTTTCTCTTCTGCAACGCCCTCGATCATCAGGGCCTCTTTTGCACGTTCTGTTACTGCTATAAAATGGTCTGCACCATTTCGTACTGTATCCTTTATTTGATGTACTTCTTCATACTCTTCATAATTAAAAGGAATATTTTCCCATTCAAGACACACTACCTTGCATCCCGATCCCTGTTTGGCATGAACAGCCTGTGCTGAAAACTTATACGTAATGTCAGCAGTGAACACAAGGTCCTTGTCAGCCAGACTTTCTTCCAGTCCTTCCATCTCCATTAAAAGTCCCTGTTGCTTAAAGGGCAGCTGTACTACCGGAAGTGTGATCCTGCTGATATCAAAATATGTCTGATTGGTTGTATAAGCTGTCATCTCAAAGCTTTCCCTCATCGGCTCATAATTCTGCATTTCCCATTTGTTCAGACTGGCACCTCTTACGATCGCGATCTTCTTGACTTCTTGCATATCTTTTTTTACATGCTTTTCATCATGCCCATTTTTTTTGGCCTGAATAATATATTGAATGACATACAGATCCCGTATCTCTTCAGGGGTGAGTCCTGTCAGCTCTGCTCTGCCAAAAGATGTTTTTCCTGAGTAAGGATCATCGAGATGTTCGTATTCCGGGTTCATATTCAATGATAAGCCCGTTATTTCAAAACCGGCACTTCTTAAAAGGACCTCTATCTCTTTTCTTGTAAAAAACCTCAGATGTGTCTTGTCCAGAATACCGTGCTCTTCGTATATCCAGCGTCCATGAGCCAGCATGTTAATCACACCATAGTAGCCAACATTAGGGATACTTGCCACAATACAGCCTGAGTCAGACAGAACTTCCCGGCACTTCTTAATAACTGCAAGAGGGTCCTTCAGGTGTTCCAGAACATCCGCAAATATTATGCAATCAAAGTATTCCTTTTTAAATTCAAGATCAAGATTCTCAATATCACCGCATATGACATGTGTCAGATTTTCTTCAGCTCTGTCACATACTCCCGGCGACAGTTCTATGCCGGTTACCTCTCTTGCCCCGTTCAGCAGTAGTCTCCTCCCGAGCAGACCTTCCCCGCACCCTACATCAAGAATTCTTTCCGCATGTGCGGGAACAACTGCTCCCACCTCTCTTCGCTCCTGTCGGTAATACTCATCATTTCTGCCATCTGTCATGTGTCATCTTCCTCCATCGGTCCTGAGCATCGATTATCTTTCCAGCATTACAATAATCACATCACTGACTCTTGCAACTACCCTGCCAGAAATATTCACCTCCCATAACCTAATGCTATTAATTATATTTAATACCTTAACTGCCTTTATTTATTTATTATTTTAAATATCAAAAAATATGGGTTACAGCAGGGTACGTATTGATACACATTGCATCAGACCTGATCCGTCAATATTATGACCTGGTCCGTCGGACATCCAATGCAGAATGATACGTGAGGTTTATAACTTCAGCAAAAAATGGTACAGGTTTGGATTTGACAGAATGTTCACCATTTGAGGAGATTTTAGATATTTTATTGATTTCCTGTGAAAAAAATTTTCCTCAACAAATTTTATCGCTTCCAGGACATCTGAGGAGGTAATTTCTTTCTTTTCATATAAGAGCCTGTCCAGCAACAACATGCGAAAAAAAGAGTAACAAAGAATAAGGTGGTTAATTCCATACATACATCCTTTTTGCGTAAAGGTCCCCACACTCTGTAACTTATGAATCATGTATTTCTCGATGATACCTGAAAATTTCTGAAGCTCATGTAAATAGTCATCATGATATACTTCCTGCAAACGATTTCTTATATTATCAATCACCTCTCTTGATGATAAAATACCTGTATCATGGCAGGGCCCTGTTCCCTTTTTTCCGCTTATAAATATATCCATTGACATGACATGTGCAATATGAGACATGAGATTCATTTTTTCTCCATACTGGGACGGCAGCTGCTCACATTCATCAAGGAAAGACTGTTTATGGTCCATCAGGTATTCCCTGCTGCACATCAGATCAGTCTTCTCTGGCTTGCCAAGCTTATAGCTCTCATATATAGCATTCATCCATTTTCCGGCAATGAACAGGTTATGTTCAGCATTAAATGAGTCCTGCAAAAAAAGAGATGAAAGTCCATCAATCAGGGAAAACACTCTTTCCCATTTAATAGTGTAATCATCATAAAATGTAAGCAGGCCTGTACAATGTAAATTATTGTTCCATTCAATCCGGATTATCGAAATCTCTTCAGATGAAAGAAGCGACTTGAGTATTGATGGACAGGCAAAACTTGTTTTAAGATGCATTCCACGAGGTGAATAACCGCTTACCTCAAGAGGGAAGTACTTGCAGGTGCGGCTCTTTGTTTCCGGTCCAAACGTGCTGTGAATGTAACACCTGTTATCTTCAAGCATAAATACACATCCATCTTTTCGAAGCTGGAGTTTATAAACAGTTTCTCCATCTTTCTGGATCTCTTCGGAAAATGATTCATATTCTTCAGGCAAATCAGAATTCTTCAGGATGTCTTTATGTTGAATATATTCCTCTTCACTTAACTCTATTGACCAGTCCTTACAGCACTTTCCGCACATTTCGCATGGAGAGCTTGAAAAATTTGATGGAAATAAAATAAATTGACCAACCGGAATACTTTTGTCTGTTGCCGTGGATTCTTTCATCTATTATTTATACAGGTTACTTAACATCATAGCAGCAATACATATCCGGCGTTTAATGCCATGCTTCATACACCTTTCTGAAGGTCTTTACTATTCGTAACTGTAGCACAACAAATGGAATTAATAAACATAAGGTCATTAAACAGCTGATGTAACTCAAATCGACGTACGGCAACGCAGTAATTATTTCACTATAGTACGCATGACAATACATCGATGGTTTTTATCTGGTACCTGATGAGCTTGAATGAAAATGCAGGGTGCGTACAAATTAGTTTGCAGTTTGTTAAAGGGACGTGCTTACTCCGGCATGCTGATTCTGTTTCATGCCATCCATCATCTCTTTCCATCCACTTCTGATTGTATCCAGAACTTTTTCTGCTTCTTCCAATGATTTAATGTCATTATGTAGATTGGCATACAGAAGACGCTGCAATACATAGTCGTAAAGACGTCTCAGATTAACTGATATGTCACCGCCCTTTTCCATGTCAAGAACATTGGAAAGCTCACTGACAATGGAGGTCGCTTTTGAGAAATGATGTCCTTTGGAAATATTATCACCATTATTGATTTTGACCTTGGCTCTCTTCAGGTGATTTATCGCCCCATCATATAACATGAGAACTATCTGCACATTATCCGTGGTTTCAATAACTGTTTTTTTATAAGCTGCGATATCCATTAATACGTTTCTATGCCTGCGTAGAGAATCCGGTCAGGTAACTCCCTATAGTGTTATAGCTTCCCACGAGCTGTTCCAGGGCAGAAAATTTTCTCACCATCTCATCTTCGGTTTTTTCAAGTCTGTACTCCATGTTTCTGATGGTAGTGGAAAGACTGTCAATTATGTCCTGCAATCCATCTTTTCTTAATTCAATTGATCCGTCAACTGTACTTGATATATCTGATATATATCCTGATAGCTTTACCGCAATCCCGTTTGTACTGTCTCCAAAGAGATCCGCTATATCATCAAGATTAGTTCCAAGTTTTGTCTCCAGAGTGGTTGAGTTGATTTGAAGGTCCCCGGTTTCATGATCTGTTGTAATTCCGATCTCTGCAAGTATACTAAGACTGCCCGAAAGTCCGGATACACTGCTGGAAACGAAATTTCTCAAGTTATTCTGTATGGTTCGGGTTGTCCCCTCACCCAGAAAGATTCCACTTTCTTTAGAATCAGCGTCATAAAGTGAATTTGAAGTGATGAAAGTAGTAACATCGTTGTAAGCTGTAACAAACTCCTGAATCTGTTCTTTTATTGATTCATTATCTGCTGCTACAGTAACTGAAGTGGAAGCGTTTTCCTTTTTTAAAGTGAGCGTCACTCCGTTTATCACATCGCTGACCGAGTTTGAGCTTCTTGTTATCTGCAAACCGTCGACTGTAAAATCTGCATCAGCAGCTGTCTTGTTCTCGGCAAATGCTGAAGCAGTAAAGTCAACAGTGCTGCCGGTGCCATCAAGCGTGGTGCCGGCATCGATTGTGATAGTATTTGCAGCACCTGTTCCATTTCCTGAAACAACCAATCGATAATTCGTTCCATCATTGACTACTGTTGCCGTAACTCCCGGGTTATTGACGTCATTATTAATCAGGTCCTTAAGACCGTCCAAAGTTGTGCCATCAGCAACTGTGAGACTGGTTTGAGTTGTCCCATACGTATACTGAAACACCTTGGCACTTCCACTGCCATTGACAACATCAGTTGATGCAGTCAATCCTGTACCATTATGCACTTCCTTTTCTGCAGAAGCCAGCGATGTAATGGATACACTGTAATTCCCGACAGATGCTGTCCCCGTAGTTGAAGAATCAAGAACTGTCGAATCACCTTCAGAGCTGGTTTTCACAAAAAAGCTTGAAGTGGTTTTTAATTTATCAACTGAACTTTTAAGATCTGATAACTTGGCAGAAAGCTCACTATATGTGCTTATCCTGCTGCTGTAATCAGTCTTTTTGGTTTCAAGTATCTCAATGGGCCGACGCCTGATCTCAATGAGTTGAGATATTAATTCATTATAATCTATACCTGTATTAAGTCCGCCAACACTGAAACTGGACATATTATCCCTCCTTGTCTATTAGGAGACCTTTTAAATCTTTTGCATTCTTTGAAAGCTCTACCAGCTCTTTTGGTGGAACCTGCCTGATTACCTCTTCTGTTTCACTGTCAACAATCTTCACTATCACCATATTAATATCGTCTTCTACTTCAAGTTGAATTTTCCGGTTGAATAACCGGGCAGTTCCGGCTACTCGTTCCATAGCCTCACTGATATCAACACTATCCTGCTTTTTGAGGTCTTCATTATTAACTACCTTTTCTTCCTCCTTAACTGCTTTTTCAGCCCTAACTTTACTTCGATTATCAGTTTGGGTTGCTGGCATCATCTCTAACCCTGCCTTTTTATCGAAAATACCGTTAATCATTTTGTCTCACTCCCTCCAGAAATTTTATTATCAGGGGCAGAGCGTAAAACTCTGCCCCTGAAGTAAGCGTCTTACTTGACTTTACGACAGCAGCTGGAGAGCATACTGCGGGATTGTGTTTGCCTGAGAAAGAACGGCAACTCCAGCCTGCAGAATGATCTGACTTCTTGTGAGTTGTGAGATTTGCTGTCTCAATTGCAAAGTCAGCATCTGCAATTCTTGAGTTAGCAGCTGAAAGGTTCTCAGATGCGATCTCAAGGTTAGCAATTGTACTTCCGAGCCTGTTCTGAACAGCACCGAGATTACCTCGCCTGGTGGAAACAGTTGATATTGCACTATCCAGTACAGTCAGCATTGACTGGGCAGCACCAACTGAATCGATACTTGATAACGCGTCTGTTGTCAGATTAAGAGCTGATGCATCAATATTTCCAAATGTGGTTGCAGAGATTTTAATTCTGTCATTGGTAGTGTTATTGATACCAACCTGAAGTGATACACCAGTTGCGCTCAGACTTCCATCCATAAGCTTCAGACCGTTAAAATCTGTTGTATCTGAAATTCTGTCTATTTCAGACTTAAGATCAGCAAACTCTGTCTGCAGAGCAGTCCTGTCAGAAGTTGAGAGCGTGCCAGTCGCAGACTGCTGTGAGAGCTCTCTCATCCTGGTAAGGATGTTATGGATCTCGTTCATGCCGCCTTCTGCAGTCTGCACAACAGATATACCATCCTGTGCATTTCTGACTGCCTGGTTAAGACTCCTGACATGAGCGGTCAACTTCATGGAAATAGCCATTCCAGCTGCATCATCCTTTGCAGAGTTGATCCTGAGACCTGAAGACAGTCTCGCAACTGAAGTTCCCAGCTGATTCTGTGTGGTCTTAACGTTTCTCTGAGAATTCAGAGACAGTAGGTTAGTGTTAACTATTAAACTCATTTTATTCCTCCTTGATTTAGTCACCAGACCTTTTTGTCAAGCGACTCTTTTGGCTTCCTTGCCAGTATTTACAGGCTCATGCCTGCATTAAAAAACTCAGGGTTAGGTCATGTTGTCGGTTTTTGTTCCCTCCTTTCCTGACCGTTACCTATTTGATCTTTAGCTTACTTATCGGCTTTTCATCGGAAATCTTTAGGAAAAAAGAAGCACTTCGGGGAAAAATAAAACCTTTATTTTTATTTCAAAAAGACAATATCACACTATACCATTATAGGCTTCTTAAAGCATAACTGATGTTATAACATGTCTTAAACATGCAAAAACAAGGATCCAGATTAATACTGTAGCGGTTAAGAAACGCGGGTAATATTGCAAAGATTTACAATGCGGAATAAAAATAATGGATTGTCAGTGGAGAAACATCCCTTATCCTATCTTCTCAAATGTCTTATCACTATTTTCAAGGACAACCTGCATGCCCTTTCTCGTCCCGGCATTAATCAGCAGGGGTCCCTGGAAATTAGCAATGACATCCTCACCATCAACTCTCATAGTTACAAGCACGGCCAGATCATCACTGTTCTCCAATTGAAGAGATTTTTGCACTTTTTTATCAAGGTCTACATTATAGCCTTCTGCTATTTCATCAGGTGGGACCACAATAAATGCAATATCAGGGTCGTCCACAGCCTGAAGCCATTTTAAAGGAGTGTCCTTATGATCGATAAGAATAAATTTTTTCATATCAGGCAATCCAATCAGTCCATCTGGAAAATGAACAATCTTATCCTGTTCAACTTCAAGTTCACCAAATCTGGATGTTATTAATTTTATCATTTTAACCTCAATACACTGCGGATTTTATTAAATTGCTCAGTTAACGGATTCGATGACAACAGATTTTCTTTCATGATTCTGTCATACAGCTCTTTACGGTATATTTTTATACTTTCCGGCGCCGTAATCCCGAGTCTGACTGAGTTACCCTTGATCTCAACAATTGTTATTGTTATATCATCACCAAGATTAATTGATTCGTCTGACTTCCTTGTCAATACCAGCATCCTGCCACTCCTAACATGTGAATAATAAGAATTACATTAAACAGATTCTATTCATATTTTCTGCAATAATTTATCGAATGAAATCAAGAAGTGATTTTGAAAACACCTCTGCACCGGCAGCCCTCAATGATTGAAGAGCCAGTTCCGTTTTTGAAATCTCACTTACTGTGTTGGCAATATCTGCATCTTCAGTGTTGGAGAGAAGAGTCTGTATATTAAAGTCCCTGTTATCAAGGTTGAGCCTCTGGTCATCAAGATATCTCAATTTCACTCCAAGTTCTGCTCTGACATCAGCAACTGTATCAAGGGAATTATCTATGGAATCAACAGCTCCCTGAATGCCTGTTTTATTACCGCTGATCAGATCATTATAAAACTGATCAAGCATGCCCATAATACTTGTGGCTCCGTCCCCAAAAACAGAGTCTCCCGGGATATTGATTGGCATTGTTGAATTGCGGTCAATCAGGACATTTATCTCTCCAGAGTCACCCTGGTAGTTAAACGATGCATCGAATGCATTGCCATTTGACTTAAAACCGGAAAATATATACCTGTTTCTGTATTGACTGTTTGAAAGGCTGGCAATCTCATCTCTCATAATAAGTATTTCTTTGGCAAGCGCTGCTCTGTCATCAGCACTCAGCGTGTCAGTAGATCCCTGGACGGCCAGTTCCTTTGATCTGGTCAGGGTAGTTGAAACAACAGACATGACCGAATCTGCAAAACTCAGGTGGGCATCAGCTTCGCCAATATTTTTCTTAAACTGATTTAATTGATTCAATGTTACCTTATAGTCCATGCTGCGCCCCATAATCGATATATCTTCTGACGGACTGCTGATGTTTTTTCCGGTGGACAACCTGTTTGATAATTTGGAAAATATCCTCAGGTTATCATGAAGCGATCTCGCAAGCTGGTTAAATATTGAAATAGATGTAATTCTCATAGGTTAATTATCGTCTCCAAAAGTTCATCTGTTACACGCATCATTCTCGCCCCTGCCTCATACGCTCTCTGAAACCGGATCAGATTGGCAGCTTCCTCATCAAGTGAAACACCTGATATAGCGTCCCTCTTTTTTTCGAGTTCAAATCTTAAATTGTCATCATATGACAGGCTGTCGGATGCTGCTTTGCTCATTGTGCCGATAGTTGTAACTATACCTTCATAATAATCTTCAAAAGTTGCTCCGCTCAGGTTAGTTATCAGGGTATCAGACAGACCGGCGATGCTAAATGCATTTTCATTATCACCGGGGCCGGATACGGAAGTGGGATCTGACGCAGCTGCAGCGACCTGCAGGGTGTCTGTCAAAGCCACATCAAGGTTATTTATCAGTCCTCTCAGCGGACTTATAATGAAACTGTCATCGGCAGCAATCGTTCCATCAATAGTAACATCTATCCCTTCAAAGCTTAATGTATCACCTGCTGAAAAACCTGCACCTGAAGAAACAAGCGCATTGGTTCTACGATTATATATGTCATAACTGGATGGTGATGTAAAATTAATATCATATTCATCAAGAGTAAGAGCTGATATGTCGGTTATACTGGATGAGCTGATGTAACCTCCCAATGATTTTTCAAGATTATTAAGCGACAATGGACTGAAATAGTCATTTCCGGTTGATCCGTCAAGACCATATCCGGAATTATGAAGAAGGTTGGTTTCTTTTACAACCGAGGCCATCAGTTTCCTTAAGTTAACCAGTGAGGTTGTTTCAATATCATCCCGAACTGATAAATAGCCTCCTATTTTACCGTTATTAAAGGAAGAGGTCATATCAATACCTCTCAAGAAAACTCTCTTTTTTCCCTCCTGATCAAGCTGAGTTGATAAGTCAAATGATTCGCCAGGATTCACAATTCCTCTCCCATCTATAAGAACAGAAATCTGCCCGTCGGACAGTTCAAACCAGGAATAGTCTGTCAATTCTGCAAGCTCCTTAAGCAGTGTGTCCCGCTGATCTCTGAAAAAACTCGCTTTATCATCTTTGATACCGGCCTCGATAACGCTTATCTTGTCGTTTAATACAGTAATTTTTGATGTAATGGAGTTTACATCCTGTATAACATTATCAATATCATTATTTATATATTTCATAGTATCCTGAATATCATTCTCCATTTGTTTGGCAGTCTGTATCAGGGTCCGGGTTTTTTGGAGCAGTGCTGTTCTTTCAGGCTGTCCTTCAGGATTATTGGAAACATCATGCCATGCATTAAAATAATCTTTCATAAAATTCGCCAGCCCAAGATCGCGGGCCTCATTAAAGATCTGTTCCACATTCTGAAGCCCCTGGTCTAATGCAAAAGATCTGCCGAAACTCTTGCTTTGACCGATAATCTGGAGATGGAGAAATTTGTCATAATGTCTCCTGATACCTGCAGACTGAACACCCCTTCCAATAAAATCACCCCTTACCTGAACTGGATTTGCAACTTCAAGAATGACCTCATGGCGGCTGTATCCAGGGGTGTTGATGTTCGCTATATTATTACTGACTACGTTAAGAGCTGTCTGACTTGCAAAAATTGCAGATTTTGCTGAATCAAGTATTCCAAATAGCGACATCTATGTCTCCTTTGATAATAATACGCCGGTATTGGGTGGAATATTTTCTATTGAGAATGAATTAAAAAAACTGGATGATGTCCTGACTTGCAGTAATGACCTGTCAATAAGCACGGTGTTAAACCTGTTCATTTCTTCTATGTTTTGTAAAAGTGACAATAACTGGGAACGCAGCCCGGGTATCAGTTTATTTTCTGTCAGTTCACCAAGCTTAACAAGAGTAATATCATTATCAATGCCATTATTATCAGCAAATTCTCCAATTAATCTCTGTCTCTCTTCTTCCAGCAGCCTCAATCTCATTACAACAGTGTCTTTTTCCTTGGAAATATGCTCAATCCTGTCGGCATCCATATTAACAAGACTCTGCCTCTCATCCTTAAGCAGATCAAGCAGTATGCTGTATGAATTTACCTGTTCCGTGAGTATGCTGGCAATGGCCTGATCAGATGTCATATTTCTTCCAGAACTTTTTCTGCCACTTTTAAAGAGTCAACATTATACAAACCGGCGTCAATAACTTTCTGCAGCTCATCTACCCTGTCTGTTCTGATATCCGGAAGCTCATTAATGATTTTCTTGCACTTTTTTCAACATCAGTACTTTTTCCGGCTGTTTCTTTTTTATTAAGATCATTGACTTTGCCATAGAGGTCCTGACCCTCGACCGGGTTATTTCCATGTATCTTCATTTTCCTACCCCTTTCCAAACACCTCGCACATAAACATATTGTGCAAACGTACAACTATTTATCATTATGGAAGTGTAACATCTCTTTACACTTCTCTTTTTAGTATCGGCATAAATTAATTTATCTTTAATCATTATTAGTTTCTGTCTTGCGTTCTACTGATCCGGGCATTCTCTCCAGCCAGTTCAGAATAGATTCCTGCAGCCCCATACCCCTGGTTGCAAAAAGCTTTGATATTTCCATATCAAACATGCTCATATATGTGTCATGTCCACTGCTCTTACTTTCGGAACCAATACTGTTTGCAGTCTCTCTCATTGTTTTGATCAGTTGATAAGCAAAAAGCGATTCCATTTCCTCGGCCACTTTTTTGTGTGCTTTGATTATCTCAGAATTTTTATCAATTCCCGGTCTTGCCCTGTCCGTCTTTTGATCACTGGCTTTATCTGATTGCAACGTCGTGTTTAAAAGTGAATTAATGTTCATTATATAATCTCAAGTTCCGCTTTAAGTGCACCCGATGCCTTTAGCGACTGAAGGATAGAGATCAGGTCACGCGGGGTAACGCCAAGTGTATTTAAAGCCTTGACGACCTCACCCAGAGTAATACCTGATATCTCTACTAATGATGCCTTCTGTTCTGTTACAGAAATCCCTGTCCGGGGCACAACTGTAGTCTGAGACCCTTCCGGTGAAAATGGTAAAGGCTGTGATACTTCCGGGCGTTCCCTGATTTCAATGGCAAGAGAACCATGAGCAATTGCTACAGGTGATATTTTGACCTGGCTGCCTATTATGACCGTACCGGTCCTCTCGTTGATAATAACTTTCGCAATCATATCCATTTCTACATTCAGCTTTTCGATCATCGTGATGAATCTCACTATATTTCCGTCATACTGTTCAGGTATTTTCATAACAACTGACGACGGATCAACAGCTGATGCAAACAGGCCGTTTAATTCCGTATTGATCTTTCTGGATATATTGTCCGCAGTAGTAAAATCAGGCTTTCTTAAAAAAAGCCTGATGTCCTTGCCATTACCAAGACTGAACAATAGTTCTTTTTCTATCATGATCCCGTCAGGTATTTTCCCGGCTGTCGGATGGTTCTTCTGTGTAGAAGCGCCCTCTCCTTCAGCAGCAAATCCACCTATTGATATGGGGCCCTGGGCAAGGCCATACACCTTGCCGTCAGGTCCCTTTAGGGGGGTAAGCAGCAGTGTTCCTCCCTGTATACTTTTAGCATCACCTATTGTTGAAATCAGGGCATCGAGTTTCATGCCCGGTTTTGCAAAGGGAGGTAATGTAGACGTTACGATAACAGATGCAATACTCTTGGTAGTTAAATCAGAAGATGAGAGCGTTACCCCCATCCTGGTCAGCATGTTTATTATTCCCTGCACAGCAGCCTTACCCTTATCACCCGTGGCGTCAAGACCCACAACAAGACCATACCCTATAAGCTTGTTTTCCCTTACACCTTCAAAACTGGCTATGTCCTTGATACGTTCAGCCTGAACTGCCGTAACGAGTGGCGCGTGACAGATAACGAGTAAAATAAAACTCAGAACTAAACAGATTCCATTGTTTCTGAGTTTATTTGTTATTACTGTTAAGTTATTCATATTTGCTCCTTATCCATTATCAGTTACTCTTCACCCGTTACCTGTCACTGTCTTTAGAATGGCCATACCTTATCCAGACTCCTGACAAGCCATCCGGGTTTCTGCTTGTCCTGAATCACACCATCGCCAACATAAAAGACCTCTGCATCAGCTATCTTGTTGCTCATTACCATGTTGTTCATTGAAATATCATCCGGTCTGACCATTCCTCTGAGCACAAGTATCTGCCGTTCCTCATTAATGGTAATTTCCTTTCTTGCTTCAAGCATGAGGTTGCCATTAGGCAGGACCTCCATTACTTTGGCAGTAATAGTAGCTATAAGTTCACCCTCTCTTGTTGTATCACCTTTACCTTTGAAATCTGACCTGGCACTTCCCTGCACAGACGGATCAAATGAATCAGAACTTCCGAACGCATTCTTTATTACAGGTAAATTCTGAATGCCAAAATCACTTTGCATTCCAAATAAATTTGTTAACTTATAATCACCGGATGAATCCCGGCTTGTTGAAGTATCTGCCGTCCCTGAGCCTGACAGACTCTCAATAATATTTATTGTTACAAGATCATTCAACCTTCTGGCTTTTCTGTCTTCAAAGAGATTGGTCGAATCACTCCAGAGTGAATTGGCAACAGGGAGTGTCATCTGTTCCTCAATCTGATACACATATTTGGGCGGTGGAGGCGGCAGCTTTGAAGAAGGTGTTGAAGCGCATGCTGTAACAGATATAAAATATAATGACATTGCAATAAACCCGAGAGTTCTTGCATTATGTATATTTGTGATTGAAAATTTCATGTTACAGGTCAACCCGAACCGTTCTCTCATCAACAAGCACTCCGAATACTTCTTTTTTTGATGACAGATTTATTGCTCTGACAGATTTTCCGACATAACCTTTTTCCTTTGTTATGCCTGAAGCCGAAATACTAAAACGTTCATTCCCTATCAATAATTTGACTGCCTTACCTCTCTTGACTACCTGATGATGATTAATCATGTTTTCTACAAGCGGAATATTGGCCACAATAGATCTTTTTAATGACTTCCCTGCTATCATCCCGATGTTTTTGACCGGGTTCCGTGGCAATCTGGAAATGTCTTTTTTTACAACGTAAAGATCCTCTTTATTGATAATATGCCCTTTCCTGAATGATCTTTTACTCATTACAATCCATTCATATGCCTTTATATTGGCTTTTACCATTACACGATTGTCTTTTTCGAAATTCAAACGGAATACTGCCTTGCCTATAGGTCCTTTTTCCACAGTAATCGTTTCAGGAAGTTTATCATGCAATGCTCCAATGACCTTTACATCTCTGATCTCAACATTCTCCCAGGGATATTCATTCATTACATACCGTTTTAATACGTCGTGTACATCCCAGGCCGAAGCTGAAGATATTGAACAGATGCTGAATACAGCAAGCAGTACACCGGCAATAAAAACCGGTAATGCTTTATTTCTGATTCGCATCTTCTGCATGGCCATGACCTTATGGGTATTACATCTGTTATTGTTATGTTCCGTCTGTTCAACGATAGTTTTGATCATTATTATCTCTTGATATTGTTAGCCAATGCCAGCATTTCATCTGATGTCTGCACCACTTTTGAGCTAAGCTCATACGCTCTCTGACTGACAATCATGTTGACCATCTCTTCAACAACATTCACATTGCTCAGTTCCAGGAATCCCTGGTTCACTGTGCCAAATCCTTCTGCATTCGGAGTGCCTGCAGTTGCTTCACCTGATGCTTCATTAGTGATAAAGAGGTTTTTACCTATGGATGTCAGCCCTCCGGGATTGGTAAACTGGGCCAGCTCTATCTGTCCCACCTCAACAGGTGACGTACTTCCTTCCTGCAATACAGATACCGTTCCATCGGTTGTTATGGTAATGTTCAGGGTATTTGCCGGAATTGTAATGGACGGCTCCATTGCATATCCATCAGAATTAACAATATTACCTTCACTGTCAAGCTTGAAGGCTCCAGCTCTTGTATAGGCAACTTCACCTTCTGGTGTCAGAATCTGGAAAAACCCTTTACCTTCCACTACCAGATCAAGGGGGTTCTCAGTAGAGACAAAGTCACCCTGCTTAAACATCTTCTGCACTGCTGCAGGCTTGACCCCAAGCCCAACCTGAATTCCGGTTGGAAGTGTCACACCATCTGCTGATGAAGCACCTGCTGATTTAAGACCCTGATACATCAATTCCTGAAAATCAGCCCTGCTCCTCTTAAAGCCGGTGGTATTAACATTCGCCAGATTATTTGATATCACATCAATATTAAGCCGCTGTGCCTCCATCCCTGTTGCTGCGATAAACATTGATCTTTGCATTTAAACCTCCCTGTACCGGCAATTCGTCATTCTTTTGACGCGACCGATCATTTTAATATGTTATCTTCCCATCTCGTTAATCGTTTTTGAAGTGGCCTCATCAAGAGCATGAATTATTTTCTGATACGACTCAAATTCTCTCAGGGACGTAACCATCTGGACCATTTCCCTGATAACTTCCACATTTGATGACTCCAGATGACCCTGGATTATATCCGGGACTAATTCCTGGCCCGGTTCTTTGGAAGTAAAATAACCTCCCTCTGATTTTTCAAGCCCGCTCCTGTCCTCAAAATCAACAATTTTAATATTGCCGGTTGATATCTCATCAACAAATATTTCTCCTGATGTACTGATTTCGATTTTACTACCCTCTATTGATATGGGCCCTCCATCTCCTAAAACCTTTATATTATCCTGAGTTGAGAGAAACCCATCACTGCTTATCCTGAAATTACCGTTTCTGGTGTACCTGTCATCTTCAAGGGCAAAAAAGCCTTCCCCATTAATAGACAGGTCCAGTGCATTATCCGTTCTAAAAGGGGTACCACTGGTGTAATCCGTTGCCACCTGTGATAATTGACTCATTGATCTGCCGTCATCGGCAACACCGGATGCATTATCAGCAGGAATCAGATAATCTTTAAATGATATTCTTTCTTTTTTGAATCCCGTGGTATTGGCATTGGCTATATTCTGTGCAAAAACATCCATGTGTTTCTGCTTTAATACCGCCCCTGATAATGCTATATACATTCCTTTATACATTTTTCATATCCTCTTATGAGTTAAATGCAAGTTTTGTACCAGATATTAAATAAAATAAATCTAAATCAATATGACTATAAAATGTATTGTTGTGGTAAGATGCCGTTGCTTTCTTTTCTTTCATTTTCACTCTTTATACATATAATGGGAAAAATGTTCCGCCCTGGAAAATAACTTCCCTAAATTCTGATATCAACTTTTCCATTACTTTTTTTATTCTCATCTTCTTTTTTCTTTGTTTTTTTTAACTTCTGTTTCTGCTTTTTCCTCTGGTCTGCTTCCAACTCTCTCTCTTTCTTTACAACGGGTATGCTATATGTGCTTTTTAAACCTTCTATAGCCATAACGGGCCCTAATTCATATGCCTGCCTTTATGCGGAATATAAATATTCATCACGTTGCCGGCTGCAGTTTGGTCCTGAGTTTTGAAAGTGCCTGACTATGAATCTGGCAGACACGTGATTCAGTAATCCTCAGTACCTTGCCTATCTCCTGCATCGTCAATTCCTCATAGTAGTAAAGTGACAGCACGAATTTTTCCTTTTTCGGCAAAGACTCTATCAGGTCTGAAAGATTTTTCTTTGTATCTTTTTCCTCCAGAATGCTCAGGGGGCTTTTGGCTTTAGGGTCCGGAATGCACTCTGTTATGTTCAGCTCACTGTCTGCATACTTTTTATTCCTGAAGTCTTCAAGCCGGATATGGTTGGAAGATGTGGCATATTGCAGTATCCTGAAATAATCGGTAAGAGGCATGTTCATGGATTTAGCAACTTCAACATCATCCGGGACCCTGCCGTGTTTTTTCTCTATTTTTGCTTTTGCCTTGTTGATATCGTCGATCTTTTTTCGCATGGATCTGGGTATCCATGCAGTCGCTCTAAGTTCATCGATCATGGATCCCTTGATCCTCAGTTCCGCGTAAGTCTTGAGCTTGACTTTACCCGGCTCAAAGCGGCTGAGTGCATCCATCAGACCCATCAGACCGACACTGATCAGGTCATCAATAGTCACATGAAGTGGAAGCTTCCATGAGAGTCTGAACGCGGTATACTTGATGTAAGGAAGAAATTCCTTGATTATTTCTTCCCTTTCCTCTTCCCTTATTTCTGTTTTGTATTTTAGCATTTTGCTTTCAGTAGACCTCCGAGAAAAAATTGAAGTGTTCCTTTAACATTGTTATTTTCCATACAATTGATCCTGTCAGATATCTTCATTATGCTGCCGGAAGCTGCACATTCAGGATAAACATCCAGTACTGCTCTCTGCTGCCTCACTGCCTTTGGAACTGAACTGTCCAGAGGAATAAACCCCATATAATCCAGTGAAATGCTGAGAAACTGTTCAGCTGCGGTTGAAAGCCGCCTGAATACATCGGTCGCTTCCTTTTCATCTTTGACTGAATTTACAAGCACCTTAAAATCCTTTTCCTGATATTTGGTAAAGAGCACTTTAATCAGGGCATATGCATCTGTCATTGCCGTAGGTTCAGCTGATGTAACCACAATAATTTCCTGGGCAGCCATACAGAAAAAAGCCACATTTGATGAAATGCCTGATGATGTGTCTATGAGCAGATAGTCAATGTCTCCGTCATATGACTCAAATTCCTCTATCAACCTCAGTCTCTGAAATTCGTCAAGTTCCGTCAGTTCCTGTATACCTGAACTTGCCGGAAGGACCTGTATCCCTTCAGGCCCTTCAACTATAAGGTCCTTCAGCTTCTTCTCACCATTGAACAGATGCTTAATGTTGTACTTAGTTGCTAAATTAAGAATTACATCAATATTGCTCAGACCCAGGTCAGCATCAAATACCATCACATTATTGTTCATCCTTTTGAGACCAATGGCAAGATTTGCCGTAATATTGGTCTTTCCGACTCCTCCCTTTCCGCTTGCCACTGCTATGGTTCTTATTGTCCTGCCTTCCGTGATTTCCATTATGCACTCCCTGTTCTCAGTATAAGATTTGTTAGTTTTCTGCTGTCTACAAACTCGATATTACCCGGCACCCTCTGTCCTGTAGTGATATATGCGACCGGTTTCTGATAAAGACTGCATAGGTTATAAATTGACCCCAGCTTTACAGCCTCATCAGTCTTTGTAAAAGCCACATAATCTATAGGGAGTGAATTGTAATACTTATAGGTATCCATAAGAAATTCACAATCACTTGAGGTACTCAAAAGAAGCTGTGTTTCCAGAGGGAGATTCATATCATAAAATGCCCTGAGATTATCAATATACTTCGTGTCCCTCGGGTTCTGCCCTGTTGTATCAACAAGCAGCATGTCCTTGTCGGAAAACCTGCTTATGCTTTTTCGGAATCCATCCCTGTCAGATACGATATCAAGAGGGATACCGATCATTCTTGAATATATCCGTATCTGCTCCGCAGCTCCAATTTTATACGTGTCAATGCTTATCATTGCAACTTTTTTACCTTCCCTTATTGCCATTGAAGCAAGCTTTGCCAGGGTAGTTGTCTTACCTGAGCCAGTAGGACCGATTAACATTATGATCCTCCTGTTCCGGTCACTGCTGAAACTGCTCTGAATCAGCTGAGGAGACCGGGATTGCCTGACGATATTCAGATCATCAGACATTATAGACTCTACATCTGATACATCACCTGCCCTTTTAACAAGACTCAGCGCATACTCATCTTTAATTGATTTTTCCCTGAGAAAGTCAAAAAGGCTTTTGCGTTCTCCATGAAGTTTCAACTCAAATCCGCTTTCCTTCATGGCCTCAATGTAATCTCTCATACTCCTGAGTTCGTTCCGCAGATCCATAAACTCATCAGGTACAGAATTAGACGGTGCAACCTGAGTTTCCGGGGTAAATGCAGCGCCAGTTTCAATGTCATAATCCATGGCTGCCGTGACCTCCACATATGGCCTGTTTCCTTTTCTGTCTTCAGATGACAGTATTACTGCATCACTGCCAAGCTCCTTCTTCACCTGTGCAAGGGCATCGCTGAAGTTCTTTGCCCTTATCTTTTTAATTTTCATACTTCACCATTCCTCTGATATCTAGATTAGTAGTGGATAAAATTTCTGAACTGGACAGTACAACAAATGATGAGCTGATCCTTTCAACAATCTTCTTAAGGTATTTCCGTATATTTGCTGAACAGAGAATGATCGGCTGCGCCCCTTTCAGCTTGCCTGAGGTCAAAACGTTTTCTACACTCTTTGCGATCCCGTTTATTACATCCGGGGTCACTCCACCCTCGTCAACCTGGGACAGGATTTTCTCATATGCCGGGTCCAGGGTAAATACCGGAAGCCTGCCTTCATCATCAACATACAGCTTTGTTATTGTCCTTGAAAGTCCCTGCCTTACATACTCTGTCAGAATTTCCGGGTCCTTCACATTGGGCGAATAGTCAAGCAATGTTTCAAATATACTCATAATGTCCTTGATTGGCACTTTTTCTTTCAACAGGTTTTGAAGCACACGCTGAATTGATCCAAGAGTCATGTTGGCAGGCACAAGCTCCTCAATAATTTTGGGATATGTTCTCGATACGTTGTCCAGCATATTCTGGGTTTCGGTCCTGGTAAGCAGTTCCCAGGCATGGGCCCTTACAAGTTCAGTGATATGCGTGCCGATTACGGTCGAAGTATCAACTACCATATATCCTGCAAGCTGGGCGTTCTCAACTGCATCCTCTTCAATCCAGTAAGCAGGAAGACCAAAGGCCGGTTCCTTTGTCGGAATGCCGTCTATCTTTTCTGCATTGCCTGAAGCAACAGCCAGCCAGCTGCCCATCATTATCTCACCCCTGGAAACTTCCACTCCTCTTATGAGAAAACTGTACTGGTGCGGTCTTAATTGAAGGTTATCTTTAATATGTATGGGTGCCACGACAAAACCCAGTTCCGTGGCAAGCTGTCTTCTCATAGCCCTGATTTTTCCGAGAAGTTCACCATTGGATTCATCAACAAGAGGAATAAGGCCGTATCCTATTTCCAGGCTGAGCGGATCAAGTTCAAGATAAGATTCTATTGCCGGTTCTTCTGGAATATCTTCTGCAGCTTCGACAACTGAATCATCATCAGCCGGCATCTTTGTAAGCACATATGCCAGTAGTCCGGCCAGTCCTGATATAAGGAAAAATGGTATGTGAGGCAGTCCGGGAACAAGACCAAGCGCCATGAGCACTCCTGATACGGTTACAAGTGTTTTCGGGTTTATCAGGACCTGCCGGGAAATGTCCTTACCGATATCACTGTCCGTACCTGCCCTGCTGACAACAATACCTGCTGCAGTTGATATTAAAAGTGCGGGAATCTGTGAAACCAGACCATCACCGATGGTCAATATCGTATAGGTTGTCGCAGCATCGCCAACCGGCATTCCCTTCTGCAATGTGCCGATCACAAGTCCTCCAAGTATGTTGATCGCTGTTATAATCAGACCGGCAATTGCATCACCCCGGACAAACTTGCTGGCACCGTCCATTGAACCATAGAAATCAGCCTCTTCCGCTATCTCTGATCTGCGCCTGCGTGCTTCCTCGTCATCGATCAGGCCTGTGTTCAGGTCCGCATCAATGGCCATCTGTTTTCCGGGCATTGCATCGAGAGTAAATCTGGCGGCAACTTCGGCTATTCTTCCGGAACCTTTGGTAATAACAACAAAATTTACTATTACAAGTATAAGAAATATGATTATGCCGACCGCATAATTTCCCCCGACTACAAAATTGCCGAAAGACTTGATGACCTGTCCCGCTGATTCAACTCCTTCGCTTCCATTCAGGAGAATGAGTCTTGTTGTGGCCACATTCAAAGCCAGACGATACAGGGTCGCCATCAAAAGTATTGAAGGCATTACTGAAAAATCAAGGGGTTTTCTTATATATATTGATGTGATCAGAATTGTTAATGAGAGAGAAATGGATAATGAAAGTAATATATCAAGGAAGAACGGAGGCATAGGCAGCAGCATCACGCCAATGACCGACACCATCATGATGGCAACAGCAACATCTTCTCTCTGTTTTAACATTAGCAGGTATTTCATATTTTACCTTTCAATTTATAGATGTAAGCGAGGATCTTTGCCACGGCAATATACAGGCTCTCAGGAACATGGGTGTTTAATTCCAGTTTAAAAAGAGACCGTGCAAGCGGTTTGTCTTCAACTATCGGAACATCATGTTTCCTTGCAATTTCACGGATCTTTTCAGCTACCACACCGGCTCCTTTAGCAACGATTTTAGGAGCAAACATCTCTTTGTCCTCATACTTGATGGCTATGGCAAGATGTGTAGGGTTGGTAATGACCACGGTTGCGTCAGGGACTTCCTGCATCATCCTCTTTCGTGCCATTTCCCTCTGCAGGCTCTTGATCCTTGACCTGACAATGGGATCACCTTCGGATTCCTTGCTTTCATCCTTAACTTCCTGTTTGGTCATTCTCTGGGACCGTTCAAACTGCCATTTTTCAAGTGCATAACTTACGAATGCAACAGCGAGGTACAGTAAGAAGGCGATGGTAAAAGCTTCCAGCATAAGTTTTCCGGAAACTCTAATGAGTTCATTTATTTCCATTGCAGTAAGCATCGGTAAGACATCAAGATTTTTCCTGAGAACGAAATATACCACCCATCCGCCAACGGCAAATTTCAACAGACTTTTAATAAATTCAGTAAGGCCCTTCATTGAAAATATTTTCTGTAGTCCCTTGACAGGATTCAGTGCGTCGAGATTCATCTTGAGAGGCTTGAGTACGAATCCACCCTGCGCAACTGTTGTAACAGTTGCCATCACTACAGAAACCAGGAAAAAAGGAACTACTACCTGGACCCCTTTTATGATCGCGACCTTTGAGACTTGAAGAGGATCATTTCCATACTGCATGCTGAGAATTTCTCCTGTCATTTCGCTCAGATTATTAAAAAAGTTCGCTCCCCCCAGATAAAAAACCAGTAATATCCCTCCCATGACAGACATGGAAGTAAGGTCTTTGCTCCGGGCGACCTGTCCTTTTTCCCGCGCCTTTTCTTTTTTTCGCGGGGTCGCCTGTTCTGTTTTATCCTGAAATCCCTGTTCTTCCATAAAATTTATTTATTCCTTTTCATCCTTTTGCCAGAGAAACAATTTTTATCATTTCACTGCGCATGTCACTAAACTTGACTCCCATTAAATACTCAAAAACCGGGATACTTAAAATAATTAACAGAAAGCCAAGGAATATATTTAATGGCATGGTCACAAAGAAGATATTCATTTGAGGCGCAGCCTTATATAAAAACCCTGTCATCAGATGGGAAATTAACAACCCTACTGTTACCGGTGCACAGATTTTCAATGCCAGCACAAACAGGCCGCTCATCATTGATAAAACAACAGGAACGAGTGCCAGTACATTAACGTCACCGCCCGGAAGCATCTCAAAGCTTTTGACAAACACATAAATAAGATCATGATGGGCATCAAAGATCAGAAAAAACAGCATCGCCATTATACCGTATACTTCAGCTATACTGGTTGACTGACCCATTTCAGGATTAAAAACCTGTGCTATGGACATTCCCATGGTATAGCTTATAAACTGTCCTGCCATATTGACCGCCATGAATATGAACCGTACGGTAAGTCCGAGGGCAAGTCCTATCAGCAGTTCCTTTATGACAAGAAATGCAATCCTGTTCTCCGCAATCTCAAACTGAACAACCGGAGTGAGGAGAATAGAGATCATTACTGCCAGTCCCAGCCTGAACTGTTTCGGCATTTGCTTGCCGCCTATTACCGGGAGTACACTGACCAGAATGCTGGATCGCAGAAGTATAAACATAAAGTTGGGAATATACTGCGAAAATCCTTTAATCTCATGTATCAATGCCTGGTCCAATTTATGCTCCCTGTACGTTACCTGTATATTTCATTTCACATATATAAATGGTCATCGTATATACGAAGGTATCTGGTTTATCAGGTTCGTAGTAAAGGTCATAAGTTTTTCCGCCATCCACGGCATAAGCAGGAAGAGACATGTAAAAACAGCCAGCATCTTGGGTACAAACGTCAGGGTAAATTCCTGGATCTGTGTTATCGTCTGAAAAAAGCCGACCAGCAGACCAACAACCAGCCCTACGACAAGGGCAGGACCTGCAACATATATGACCACTCTAAACACTTCTGTTGATATTAATTTCACAAATTCCGTTGTCATGCAAAGCTCCTCATCATTGACCCGACTATAAGGTTCCATCCGTCAACCAGCACAAATAAGAGAAGCTTGAACGGAAGAGATATCATGATAGGCGGAAGCATCATCATACCCATACTGAGTAATATGCTTGCCACAACCATATCAATAATTAAAAAAGGCAGAAACAGTAAAAACCCGATCTCAAATGCTGTCTTAAGTTCGCTTATTGCAAATGCCGGGATCAGAATACTCATCTTCACCTCTTCAGGAGACGCAGGTTTCTCCTGCTTTGTCAAACCGACAAACAGCGCTATGTCCTTCTGTCTTGTCTGTTTAAGCATGAATTTCCTGAGCGGCGGAACTGCCTCCTCAACCGCTTCTCCAAATCTTATATCTTCTTCAATATAGGGAGTAATCGCACTCTCAGTAATAACATTGATGGTCGGAGACATAATAAAAAATGTGAGAAAGATTGAAAGACCTATAATGACCATGTTAGGCGGTACCTGCTGTCCACCGAATGCATGTCTCAGAAATGACAGAACTACAACAATGCGTGTAAATGAGGTGAACATTATTAATACCGCGGGTAAAAAAGACAGGAAACTGATAAGTAAAAATACTTCTATGACAGGGCTGTTAATTTCACTGAAGTCGATCGCTTCAGCCGGAGAAGTGAGCAATAACAGACCTGCCAGCACTGATATACCTGTAAGAAATGGCTTCAAGCTGTTTGATCCCGTGTCATGTATATCAATCAACTTCTATTTCTCCTGCCTTTTGAATTTTTCCAGTCTGCTCTGAAAACCATCGACCTGTTCCAGTTGAAGCTCATCATCCTTAAACGTCTTTAAAAGCCTCACCTCATTGGTTGTAACTCCCAGTATCAGAACTTCTTTTCCTATCTTTAATGCAGCAACACCTTTCTTGGGACCTATGTTCTGATAACTTACAACACTCATCAGGTCCAGTCTGTTCTGTTTTTTTCGTACAAGGTACGCTGTCCCGAAAATCAGCAGGAGTACAAACGTAAGCGCTCCGGCCATCTGTATATAGGTGCCTGTCATTTGAGCTGGGTCAACCTTTCTGAAGGACTTATGATGTCCGTAAGCCGTACGCCGAATTTTTCATTGACGACAACTACCTCGCCTCTGGCAATGAGTCTGTTATTTGCCAGGATTTCCATTGGCTCGCCTGCAAGTTTGTCCAGTTCTACTACTGAACCCTGTCCAAGCTGTAACAGCTCCTTTATCAGCATTCTTGTGGTTCCAAGCTGGACAGTAATCTCTACAGGTATATCAAGAAGAAACTCAACATCTCTTGATATATTGTTATGTGTTTCTTCTTTCAAATCTTCGAAATCAGGCTGTTGGACTTCCTGCTCTGCCATTGTTACCCTCCTTTAATAGTGCTGCTTTTTATTTATATATCCTTACCGTTATGTTCAGGTAATGGATCTGTTCATTCAATTTCTCTTGTTAATTTAATGGCCTGGTTTCCTCTGCTGTTTCCGGGATGTCCCAGGAATTTAGGGAGCTCTTCAACTCTCAGGACAAGCTCATCACTGGAAGATTTTCCAAGGTTTAATATATTGCCGACCTCAAAATTCATAATGTCTTCAAATGTAAGATCCAGTCTGCCTATCTCGGCAGTCAGATGAACATATGTTTCCTGAAGGGCCTTTTTCATAATTTCTGTCCATCTCTGGTCTGTCTCAAGTTTATCCCCGTGTATTCCTGAAGACAGTTTTTCTTTTACCGGCTCTATCATGGAATAAGGAATGCAGAAGAAGAGCCTTCCTGCAAAATCTTCGATCTCAATCAGCACTTCAACATTTATGACAATTTCAGCAGGTGTCACAATGGTGACAAACTGGGGATTGATCTCAGAACCTACAAATTCAGGCTTGATCGGCGTGATACCGCTCCAGGAGATTTCAAGATCACTCAGCGCCATATTAACGACCCTGCGGATAACCCGCTGCTCAATAGATGTAAATGCTCTTCCTTCTGATTTGATATGCTGTGCACTGGTGCCGCCGAAGAAAAACTCAACGAATGAAAAAACAAGAGGCGCTTCCATTACCATTAAGGAATATCCCTTGAGAGGTTCCATTTTAAATATATTAATGCTCGATGGCACAGGGATGGTTTTTATAAAATCACCAAACTTGATTATCTCAACATTCTGAATACTGATATCGACAAATTTCATTATAAGATTGGAGATCGACGTCCTGAAAAGTCTGGCAAAACTTTCATTTGCCATTTCAAGTCCGGGCATCCTGCCGCGTATGATGCGTTCCTGACTGGTAAAGTCATACGATCTGACCCCGTCCATTAACTGTTCTTTGGCATCTTCCGTATCAATTTCGCCGGAAGCTACGCCCTTTAGAAGGGCATCGACTTCATCCTGTGATAGTATCTTGTCTGTCATTGCATTACGAATTCTGAAAAATAAAGGTTCTTGATAACATCCTTATCCAGACCCATTATCTGATTTGCCCTGAACAGAAGTTCATCTTTTAACTGGAATTTTCCCTCAGGGCTGGATATCGAATTCAGGGATTTACTGCTGACCAGCGTTATAATAGTGTCTCTCAGCTGAGGCGACTTCTGGCTTATCGCTTCCTGTAAGCTTTCATCTGAAATCTCAAACTGGATAGTCACTTTCAGATATCTGCCTCTGTCTGCAAGATTCAAAACGAACGGGTCAAGCGATATGACGCTGGTATTAACAGCCACTTCCTCTTTTTTGGTTTCTTCCTCCCCTCCTTTGCTTGCCAGCAGCTTAAATCCCAGAAGGCCTCCTGCTCCAAGAACAAG
This sequence comes from Thermodesulfovibrionia bacterium, assembly GCA_945788685.1. Lineage (GTDB taxonomy): Bacteria > Nitrospirota > Thermodesulfovibrionia > UBA6902 > UBA6902 > CALZJD01. The sequence goes on from CALZMZ010000008.1 coordinate 26,645, forward strand.
GCATGCTGCAGCAATAATAATAATGAGCGTTTTATTGCCCTTTTTCTTTGGTGCTCCTTCAGAGCCTTCAACTTCCATATCATCTTTTTCATCTGCCATGTTTACTCCTCCTGATTGTTTATATCTATCTATGCCGGTTTCTGATATTGGCTGAATATATACAAATACCATGCCTGCCATAACTCATTGATAAATATTGTTTTCAAGCCGGCATATCCCGTCAAGAAACTGACTGTCCGGTGATATATTGGCTGCGAATATACGTTTTAACTTGTTCATCAGATGAATACGATAATGGTTTTTAAATAACTGCTCTAAAGTATTAAAGGTAATTGTCCGTAAATATAGCCTAGACAAAATGCTAGAGCTGTATTACCTGGGCATACAGCTTGTGACATAACAGGAGGGAGTATTCATGTCTGAAGCATTCAATTTAAATGTTACAAAGCAGGATTTTGAAGAAAAGGTTTCAGTAATAGCTGACGAGGTCCTTAGTATTCTTAAAGAGCTTCACCAGGAAAACAGACAGCAGATCAGCAGTAAACTTATAGCAGAAAAGATGATCTGGAGAGCATCTCTGAAGAACTTGTTTTCAGATACGGTAAAAAGCACATCTAATGACTGCATTGAATCAGACTACCTGAAGGAAATCTCGGATGCATTACTTGACAGGTTAAAAGACCTGTTGCCTGCATCCATGACGGAGAAACTCAACGAACTCAAGGACACCATTCATAATAAAAATATCGCTAATAACTCTCAGGATTGGCTGGAGTCCCCGGTCAATATTATTAAGAGACATATAAATTCCCTTACGTCAAGGAATCAGGAGCTGGAAGAATTTATGGTATTAGCAATGCAGAACCTGTCTGAAACTGATGTTCAACTCTCAAGTGAGCTCTCATCCCAGAAAGACAAGTTCAGAGAAGACAGATGTTTTGCAGACCAGATCACTGAAAATATGAACACGATGTCATCTGACATTAATGTATCCGGTAATATCAGCACCATTAAATCAGTTTTAATAAAAAAAATAGTCAGCATTAATTCCCGTATCAGTGAAAAAAGAGAGCATGATATGCTGAGATTAAAGGAAACCGAGAATACTCTGGAAGAAATGAGTACACGGCTGTTTGAAATAAAGCAGGAAGCTGATGAAATTCGAAAAAGGTCCCAGCAGATTGAATTCGAGGCCATTACAGATGCACTGACAGGATTGCATAATCGTAAGGGATATAACCAGAAAATGTCAGAGACGATTGCACATGTAAATAGATACAAGATAAAAGCATCCTTCATAATATGTGATATTGATTATTTCAAACAGATAAACGACAACTTCGGACACAAGGTCGGTGACCTTGCCTTAAAAAAACTTGCAGCGCTTCTCAGGGAACGCCTCAGGGTGAATGACTTTATTGCCCGGTACGGTGGAGAAGAATTTGCTGTTATATTACCGCATACAGATATTGATGGGGCCGCTACAGCAGGAAATGGATTACGTGAATTCATTGATAATGCAGCTTTTTCATATAAAGGCACACAGATCCCCCTGACAATCAGTCTTGGTGTCAGCGTATTCAGAAAGGGTGACGATCAATCCACTGTTTTCGAAAGAGCAGACCATGCTCTTTACCTGGCTAAAAAATCCGGCAGAAATACAGTCAGGACAGAAAACGACGTGATGAAAAGCGAAATGATACTGGATAAGTCTGTTGAGATAACTGAATCCAGTTAAAAAATATCCTGAAAAAAGGTTTATGGTCATGGGTTATGGGTCATGGGTCATGGGTTATGGGGATCTATCACCTATCACCTATCACCAATAACCTGTATCATTACCCACCTCAAGTAATATTACCTATCAACCGATAATTATCTTAGGTTGTAACTGGTTTTCGGCATGCACTTTTCTGATGAACGGAAAAGAAGCATTAACAAAATGTCTGATTTGCCAGAGACCATTAATAAGAGGAGAACATGCATACAGCAACATTGCAGAAATTACTGAAGCATCTGAATGATGGCAATCCTGAAACCAGACGCACTGCTGCAGAAGATCTCGCAAAGGGTGACGAGAGAGCAATTTACCCTCTTATCAAGGCGCTCAGAGATGATAACCTGGGCGTACAGGACGCAGCCATGCGGTCACTTATTGAGATAGGGAGTGAACCTGCGGCATACATGGTACTGCCCCTGCTCAGGGAAAACTCTCTACTGCGTAATACCGCATTAATAATTCTTAAGGAACTTGGCAAAATATCAGTACCACTTCTGTATATACTGCTTGATGATAAGGATGATGATATAAGAAAGTTTGCCATTGATCTCATTCATGATATTGCATACTGCAATTATCCTGAGAAACTGGTTGAACTGCTGACCGGTGATCCGAATGCCAATGTACGTGCAGCAGCAGCAAAAACATTAGGCACACTGCAATACAAAAAGGCTGTCCCCCTGCTCATACATGCCTTAAAGGATGACGAGTGGGTCAGTTTCTCAGCGCTGGAGTCACTCACCACTTTTCATGATGAACAGGCAACAGATGCTGTTCTGGAACTTTTACAACACCCTTCAGATGCTCTCAGATTTGCAGCAATTGAGGCCTTTGGTAAAATGCGTTTGTCAAAGGCCACAGAACATCTGGTTACACATCTTTCCAGGTCCGAACAGTATGAGAAGCTTGCCACCGTCAAAAGTCTTGTAGAAATCGGTGCATTGCCTTCATCCCCTGACATTGCAGATGCATTAATGGAAGTCCTCAAGGACGATGACATCGATAATAAGTTACTAGCCATCAAGGGACTGATATCAATCAAATATGAGAAAGCGATACATAATATAATCGACATTGCAGGCTCTCTTGATATTTCAGATCCGGGCGGTGAAGAAATATTTTATGCTATCAAAAAAATGCTTCAGAATTTTGGATGCAATAGCCAGATACTCAATATTCTTGATGATCAGACGGTAAAGTACAGAGGCAAGGTAATAGCAATAGAACTTGTCGGAGACCTGAAGTGTCCCGGGGCCGTCCCTGTACTTATCAAATTACTAAGCAGTGATCATAGGGATGTGAGAAGGTCAAGCATTGATTCGCTGGGCAAAATTGATAGTGAAGAATCAAGGGACCATCTGATAGCAGCGATAAGCGATCATGACAGTCACGTAAGAAAATCTGCCGTGTCATCCATCGGGCAAATAGGTGATTTGTCCGCATTTGAGCCGCTGGTGTCAATGCTGAAAAATGAGCAATACAGCGACATCATTGATGAATTCATAATTGCTCTCTTACATATTAATTCCGGATTACTTGTTGAACGTATTGATGAGTTTGATAAATCAATTCAGGAGCTGATCTCAAGGTATGCCGCCAGTCTCAATTCGGGGGTTTCATGCTGAATATACCCCTCTCGGATACAACCTTTAAAAATATCAGGGATTACATATATGAGAAAAGCGGCATATATATTTCAGACACAAAAAAATATCTGATCGAAAACAGGCTGTCGAGAATACTTCACGAGAAAAAAATGAATAGTTTTGAAGAATATTTAAAGACAGTGAAATTCAACTCAAACGGTAGTGAACTGTCCAGATTATTTGATGCAGTGACCACGAATGAGACATATTTTTTCAGAGAGGAGCATCAGCTCACAACGCTGATAGACCATATAATACCCTCTGTTATGCAAGGCAATAAAAATTCTCATAAGTTTAAAGTATGGTCAGCTGCATGTTCTACAGGTGAAGAACCATACACAATCGCGATGATGCTCATGGAAAAGCGGTTGACAACAAAGGACTTTGAAATTAAGGCATCAGATATAAGTGACGGAGTCCTTTCATCAGCAAAAAAGGCGGTGTATAATTCTTATTCTGTCAGAAATATCCCTGGTCATTATCTGAATAAATACTTTGATTCAAAAGGGGATAACTTCAACCTCAGCTCCCGTGTAAAAAGTTCTGTTAACTTCAGGAAGATAAACCTGATCGATGACAGGGGTATGAATTCAATAAGAGGTATGGATGTGATCTTCTGCAGAAATGTTCTCATATATTTTGATAATAAAGCCAAACAGAAGGTCGTTTCCAACCTGTATGACAGTCTGATTCCTGGAGGTTATTTAATTATAGGGTCCTCTGAAAGCCTTCACAATGTTACCAGGGCTTTCAGACCCAGCATATTAAACAAAGTGATTGTATATCAGAAGGTATAACATGGAAAAATCAAATAAACAAATAAACATAAGATATGAGGTATCACCATGAATATAATGGTAGTAGATGACTGCTCTACAACACGGAAGCTGCTCGGACACTATCTGAAGTCCAGGGGGTATTCTGTTGTTTTTGCCGAGAACGGACTTGATGCCGTTGAAAAACTCGGCACGAATACTGTTAACCTCGTCATGACAGATCTGAATATGCCGTATATGGATGGAATGGAGCTTGTCAAGACGTTACGGTCGGATCCAGCACACTCGGAATTACCGATATTAATGGTTACAACAGAAAATGACGAAATAGAAAAAGAAAAGGCCATGAGAAATGGTGCGAACGGTTATATGATCAAACCGGTAACAGGCGATGCTATTGCTAATGAAATAAAATCCATAATTAAACAGTTTTTTACCAAGGGAGGATAACACATGTTAGATTTATCATTAAAGGTACTGGTAGTTGATGATTTCTCAACAATGAGAAGAATAGTAAAGAACCTCTTGAAACAGATCGGATATTCCGATATTGAGGAAGCTGAAGATGGAGTACAGGCCCTTTCCAAGCTGCAAAACGGAGGCTTTGGTCTTGTCGTAAGTGACTGGAACATGCCGAATATGGACGGACTTGACATGCTTAAGGCGATCCGGCATGACGCTGCAATAAAGGACATGCCGGTTTTAATGGTGACAGCTGAAGCAGAGAAAGAAAAAGTCATTACCGCCATACAGGCAGGGGTAAACAATTATGTTGTTAAACCTTTTACCGGAGAGATACTGAAAGAAAAGCTTGACAAGATTTTCGATAAAATAGCTTCAGATCAAAAGGTAAATACCTAGGGTTGTAATGGAGATATATGATGAACGATGAAATGGAAGAAATTATAGCCGAGTTCATTACTGAGGCGGAAGAGTCTCTGGACAGGATAGAGCCCTTATTTGTAGAACTCGAACAAAAAGGGGAAGACAAGGACCTGATTAATGATATCTTCAGATCCATGCACACGATCAAGGGAGCTGCAGGTTTTCTTGGTTATCAGTTAGTTGTTGATGTTGCTCACTCATCAGAGAACATAATGAAAAAACTCCGTGAAGGAGAAATAGCCCTTTCCAAAGAGTTAATGGATGTAATTCTAAAGTCCATAGACATGCTCAGGGTACTCCTTGAACATATCAGGGAGAAAGACGGGATTGAAGAAGATGTTTCTCCCCTGGTCAGTGAGCTGGAATCAGTGCTGTCAGATGCAGTTAATGGTCAGGGAGCTGCTGCTGATGGAGCGGAAGCTGATAATCAGACAGAACCCGGGCCGCAGGAAAAAACTGTTTCCGCTGAGAGTATTCAAGTTCAGAATGTAACTGAAGATGCGTGTCCTGCACCTGAGGCAGTCATTTCATCTGAGCAGGAAAGTCATCCTGAAGCCTCTGAAAGATCCAAAGTGGTACCGGAACCTGAAACAGCAACAGCAGAGGAGCCTCAGCAAAACGGCACAGCGGTGAAGAATGCACCTGCAGTTCCACCTAAAGACCATGGTCAAAAACTGAAAGAAAAATCTGCTCAAAATCTCCGGGTAGACGTAGAGAGAATCGATAAAGTAATGGATCTGGCAGGAGAAGTCGTGCTTGTAAGAAACAGGCTGTTGAATCTGTGTAACTATTTCGACCAGAAATACAATGATGATCCCCAGTCAGAATCATTGACTGAAACCGTATCATTTCTTGACCGCGTAACATCAGATATGCAGCTCGCGGTCATGAGAATCCGGATGCAGCCGATTAAAAAGGTCCTGGGAAAATTTCCACGGTTTGTACGGGACATGTCCGCTACTCTTAATAAGGATGTGGAACTGGTAATTACCGGTGAAGGGACCGAGGTTGATAAAACTGTAATTGAACATATAGGAGATCCATTAACACATATCCTCAGGAATTCAATTGATCACGGCCTTGAACCCACTGAAGACAGAATAGCAAAAGGCAAGCCGTCAAAGGGAACGGTCAAAGTGGATATTTATCAAAAAGGCAATCAGGTAGTAATAGAGGTTTCTGATGACGGCAAGGGAATGGATATCAACAAGCTGAAGAAAAAAGCCATAGATAAAGGTCTTATTACAAGGGATGAAGCAGCGAAAATGACTGATGAAGCTGCTACAGACCTGATTTTCATGGCCGGATTTTCAACCAAGGAAGAGGCAACTGAACTTAGCGGCCGCGGGGTTGGAATGGATGTTGTAAAAAATAATATATCAATGTTAAACGGCTATGTCGAGATTTCAACAGAAAAAGATGCAGGGTCAACTTTCAGGATCTGCATCCCTCTGACGTTAGCAATAATCCAGGCATTAATGGTCGAGGTATCAGGTGAAAAATACGCAATACCACTGTCTCCCATAGAAGAAACATTACAGGTCTCACGCGATGAAATTGATAATGTTTCAGGTCAAAATGTAATTGTCATTCGTGACAGGGTCTGTCCCCTGTTTGAATTAAATGATCTTCTTCATACAGGAGGCAATGGTTCTGACCGTGCAGACAACAAATATATTATTGTTATTTCCATGGGCGATAAAAAATACTGCATAGCTGTTGACAAACTGCTGGGTCAGGAAGAGGTTGTTATAAAGACCCTTGACGGGATTGACACGTCAACCTCATTTGTCCTGGGCGCAACAATTACAGGTGATGGTAAAGTGGTTTTTATTCTTGACGTGACCGGAATTTCAAGGAACCTTGTGGAAATAACAAAAAGTTAAACAATAAGAAGAAGAATACATAAAGGAGTATTGCATGGAACAGTACATTGGATTCAGAAACGGCTCAAGTGAATATATGATACCTATTCTTAAAGTCCGTGAAATAATAAGAGCGCCTTCTGTAACTGCCCTGCCTCATTTACCTGAATATATAGAGGGGGTTACTAACCTGAGAGGTTCCATTATTCCCATAATCAATCTTAAAAGCCTTCTTAATACCTGTACTGACGACTGCAAGGGAAGCACTGTCATTGTTATTTCAACAGGTCAAATAACCTTTGGAATAGTTGTTGACGGTATAACCGGTGTTGTTAATGTAGATCCTTCCAGAATTGATCTGCCTGACGGTTTCTTCAGCGGAAATACTGAACACATCGAGGGGGTTGCAAAACTGGAGGACAAACTTATTGTCCTGCTTGATACACAAAAACTGCTCCCGATTGATGACCTTAGCCTGCTTGAAGAAGCCGTAGTCAAGGTAACTGACCTGGGAGATGGCGAAAGTGTTGAGGTGATCAAGGAAATTGAAACAATAGGAGGCAAAATTACGGTAAAAGAGCTGCATGATGCCAAAGAATATCTTGACAGCAGGTTTGATAACAATGATCCGCAGCATAGTGTATTCAATAAAATGGTCGGCCTCCTGGATGCAATGGCCAGTCAGGAATATAATAAGATCGAAACAATAATTAATGAACTCGTCAAGGATACAGACAGCGACATCTTTAAGGAAGTTGGAATGATCACAAGAAAATTACATGACTCAATTAATGAATTCAAGAATTCGATTGATTCAGGATTGGACAGACTTACGACCGAGAGTGTACCAAATGCTGTAGACAAATTACAGTTTGTCATGAGCAGGACTGAAGAAGCTGCCAACAAAACCATGTCCATTGTTGAAAGATATTTTGAGGAGGCTGATGATTTTTCAGGACATATTAAAAGTCTTTCCGGCCCGGAAGAATCCTTGAATTACCTGAAAACATTTAAAGAGGCCATGGATAATGACCTGACCGATATACTGACGGCCCAGCAGTTTCAGGACATTACCGGTCAGACGATCAAGAAGGTCATTGCTCTTGTCAATACGGTAGAAGTGGAGCTGGTCGGATTGATAAGCAATCATGGTATGCCCCTGAAAGTTGAGCATGCTGAAAAACAGAATAACGAGGAATTGAAACAGGAGGAAGATCAGTGGGCCAGTGAAAAACCGCATGAAAAAGTCACTCAATCTGATGTGGAATCGCTCCTGAACGATTTTGGATTCTAACGAGATGTATCATGAGTTATTACATAAAGAGAAAATAATGGAGGTGTAAAATGGAAAGTGCAACTGTAGGAGAAGATATATTACAGTTTGTAACATTCAATCTGAATAATGAAGAGTATGCCGTGGACATACTGAGTGTCCAGGAAATAAACAGGATAACAGAAATAACAAAAGTTCCGAATTCAGAACATTATGTTGAAGGTGTCGTCAACCTCAGGGGTAAGGTAATACCAATTATCAATCTTAGAAAGAAATTCGGCTTTGAAGAGAAAGACAGGGATGACAGCTCAAGAATTATCATTATGGAGATACAGAATATTACAAATGGTCTGGTCGTTGATTCAGTATCCGAAGTATTACGGATTCCTGCATCAATCATTGAGCCTACGCCTCCGATGTCTGCTGATCAGAACAGTCAATTTATCAGGGGCATAGCCAAGCTGGATGGCAGACTTATCATTCTGCTTGATATTGATAAGCTTATAGGTAAAGAAGTTGAGGCATGATACATCATGCATTATTACATGTATCAACAGGCTGTCTCTATAGATGCTCAGAAATAAAGGGAGATATACATGGTTAAAGTCCTGATTGTTGATGATTCAGCTTTCATGCGGAACACTCTCTCCAGCATGATTGCCTCTGATCCTGAACTTGAGGTGATCGGCATGGCAAAAGATGGTATAGAAGCAATCGACAAGGTCGCATCCCTGCAGCCCGACATAGTTACCATGGATGTAGAAATGCCAAGAATGGACGGGATTGAATCACTTAAACATATAATGTCAAAAACCCCCTTGCCCGTCTTAATGGTAAGTTCATTAACTACTGAAGGTGCGGAAGCAACCCTTGATGCACTTGATCTCGGCGCTGTTGATTTTATACCAAAAAATCTCGCAGACCTTTCCATCAATATTGTAAAGATAAAGAATGTATTAATAGATAAACTGAAAAAGATCGGCAAAAAAGGACTTGTCAAACAGAAATTAATTATACCCTCCCGGCCCCTGACAATGCCTGCACCCATGCAATATACGTCTCACAGAAAGACAGGAATTGTGGCGATCGGCTCCTCAACAGGAGGTCCAAAAGCGCTGCAGACAATTATCTCAAACATACCGAAAGAGTTTCCTGTTCCTGTACTGATAGCACAGCATATGCCGCCTTCTTTTACAGGACCATTTGCTGATCGTCTGAATCAGATAAGTGCAGTACACGTAAAAGAAGCTGAAGACAATGAGCCGATTCAGAAAGGTACCGTATATATAGCTCCGGGCGGAGGTCATATGGGAGTAAAGAGGATCAAATTAACGAAAACTGCCATAGCTTTAACACAGCATAAAGGAGAATATATTTATAAACCTTCTGCTGATTACCTGATGCTGTCAGTGACAGAATCCTTTTCAGGCCAGGTGCTCGGTGTCATTCTCACCGGTCTGGGTAATGACGGTACTCAGGGAATGAAAGAAATCAAGAACAAAGGCGGCAGGACAATTGCTGAAAGCGAAGAAAGCTGTGTTGTCTATGGAATGCCAAAATCCGTTGTTGAGGCAGGTGTCGCAGATAAAGTTGTAAGACTGGACGAGATAGCGGGCGAGATTGTCAATGCAGTATAAACTGATAAATTTCAAATAACAAGTTCCACATTACAAATAACATACAATTGCCCTAGATCCAGACTCAAATGAAGTATGGTTTTTGTTGTTTGGAATTTAATATTTGTGATTTGTTTGTAATTTGGAACTTGTTATCTGGTGCTTAATCGTTCTAAAGGTTTCTGAAGAATGCTCCGATACATATATAAAAGGTAAATAAACTCTTATCAGTAGTATCTTCTTTTTTTGTTGTCTATTGATTGAGAAAGGAGTATTAAAATGGCTAAACCAAATTGCTGGGACATAAAAAAATGCGGGAGACAGCCCGGCGGCGATAAAATCGGGGACCTTGGCATCTGCCCGGCTTCAACAGATGATACTGTGGACGGAGTTAACAACGGCAAAAACGGCGGACGCATATGCTGGGCCATTGCCGGTACCTTCTGCGGAGGAAAAGTGCAGGGAGACTTTGCTCAAAAATCCGTATCCTGCATGTCCTGCGAAGTATTTAAGAGTATTAAATCTGAAGAGGGTCTTGACAGTTTCGTATTACTAAAACCCGGTCAGGTGTATCAAAGTTCTTCAAAGTAACAGCAATATCACAATAATTCATTTATAAAAAAAGCAGGACAAGATAAACCCTTGCCCTGCTTTTTTAGCTTTCAGCTATCAGCCGTTAGCTGTAAGTCTTTTGTCTTATGTCTTTTGTCTTATGTCTTTTGTCTTATGTCTTTACTTTTTTCTCTTTTGCCGTCACTCGTTACCTCTTACCTCTTACCTCTTACCTCTTACCTCTTACCTCTTACCTCTTACCTCTTACCTCTTACCTCTTACCTCTTACCTCTTACCTCTTACCTCTTTGAAATCATCCTTGAATTGGCCTGGAATCCTCTCTGGTGAAGAATCAGTTTAACAAACTCTTCTGCAAGGTCAACATTACTCTGCTCAAGTGTATTTGATAATACCGTACCTGTACCTGATGTTCCCGGTATACTGATAACAGGCTGCCCCGAGTTGGTTGATTCAGCAAACAGGTTTCTTCCCATCTTTGTAAGGGCATGCGGGGCCAGGAACTTGGCCAGCGCTACCTGTGCTACGCCCCTGGTCTGACCGTTTGTGAAGATACCGGTCATTGTACCGTCCTGCGATATGGTGATGCTTTTTAATGATCCTGAGGAATATCCGTCCTGGTTCTGGAACATGGTCGCTGACTGACTTCCATACTGGACCGTACCGTCCTGTCCTGAACCGCCTTCAGTTATTGACGTACCAAAATCAAAACCAATCACCTGATTTGCTGCGGCACCGCCCGTGAAATTAAATCCACCTGGTCCCGGAGCTACAACTACCGGGTACGTCACAGCACTTTCATTATCCAGATATCCGTTATTATTAAAATCAATCGTACCCTGAGCCTGGACCTCGGTGCTTCCACTTGCGGTATCAGTGGCTCCGACTACCGCATACCACTGCCATGTGTTTCCTGTTGGTAACTCAACAGATTTTCTGAAATATACGTCCACAACATGACTGTTTCCCAGTGAGTCATAGACCGTAACTGAACTTGAGAAATTTGATGTATTATTTGGATTATTCACATCAAAGGCTCCAACAGGTATAGTTTCTCTTGAATCAAGGTTTGCAGCAATTGTCATAGCTGTGGTTTCTGTTGGTGAACTGTTTAATGAAGACAGGTTAATGTCGCCCAGACCGCTTGTTGCTGATCCGGACTGATTAAACAGATATCCCTGTAAACGCTGGTTGCTTGGATTTACAACAAACCCGTCTTTATTAATGCTAAACTGCCCTGCTCTTGAATAATAGGTGCCGGCGCTGTCTTCCATTATAAACATGCCGTCTCCATCAACCGCCAGGTCCAGTACGTTTGCCGTATTTTCAAATGTACCCTGGGTAAATGACGGTGATACTGAGTTCATCCTGACACCACGTCCGATCTGGCCCTCTCCCACCTGCTGGGCAAGGATATCGGCAAAGGCGGCCCTGCTTGTTTTAAATCCGGTCGTGTTCATGTTGGCAACATTGTCACCGATGACCGAAAGAGCAGTACCGCTTGCGTTCATTCCGCTGACTGCTGTAAATAATGATGTTAAAGCCATTGCAATTCCTCCTTAATATATTGAGTTTCCTAAAACGTTACTGTAAATTTCCTGCAATGCCATCAGCAGCTTTTCAGCTGCTGATCCATTACCTCCTTTCTGTTATAAACTTATTGACCTGATATCACTAAGGTTTATTTTCCTGTTCCCATCAATTGTAAGATATGTGAGTCCATCCTCAAAGGAAATTCCCGTTACCAGCCCCTTTTCTATTGTTGAGGCATTTACTTCATTGCCTGATATGTCTTTTGCATCAATTCCAAACGTATACTGTCCTGCGGGCAGCTGATTTCCAATTATGTCCTTACCGTCCCATCTGAATGAATTGACGCCTGCTGACTGCTGTCCCAGTTCTCTTGACCAGACCATTGCTCCGGTTGCATCATGGATCGACAGTATTACGGATGATGCATCGCTGTCCAGATCAAATCCTACATCAGCATTGTCCTGCATATAAAAGGAATCTCCATTGGTCTCCACGGTCCTGTCTATCAGGTTTGCCACTGTGGCGTTCTGCATCGACTGCTGGTATGCCAGCACACCCCCCAGAGAGTCCTTGATATTGGTAAGCTCTTCGAGCGACGAAAATTCCGTCAACTGGGACGTAAAATCCGCGCTGTCCATTGGATTCAGCGGGTCCTGGTGACTTAACTGCTTGATCAGCAGCGTCATAAAATCGTCCTTTCCAAGGACCTGTCCACCGGTGGCCTCCTTGATTGCACTTACACCTCCTATTGCTGATATATCCATGACTCCTCCTTTATTAGTAAGTTCTCGATGCTCAACATCGGGATTAATCCGATCTCCCTCCCGTCAAGGGAGGGGAACTACCTGGCAACTCTTCAGTGGGGTAGTCCATTATTGTCAATTTTTTTCCAATCATACTTTCGTAATAATTATGCAAAAACATTTATCAGTCCCTGATTCGAATAAACCGGTGCAGGCTTAAGATCGTAATTCCTTTCAAACCCGCTGTCCATCAAAAATTTCTTTTCAGGGTCATTTTTCTGGTCTTTAAGGGCAACAGAAAAGCCGCCGACACTGACCCCGTCTTTGTCCAGATGTTCAATAATATTCTGGATATTGCTTTCGAGAAATTCCTTTACTACTTTTTCAGATGCATGTACATGTACATTCAGTATTCCCTTTTCCATACTTACATTGATTCTGAGCTTGCCGAATTCCTCATGATTGACTGTGACACCCAGTTTGCTTTTTCCCTTTGCCACATAAACGACCTGGTTTAACAGCTCGCTGAACCCGGCAGTTCTTGCAGCATTGCTTTGAGATAGCCCTAATCCGGACTTGCTGTTTGCCATTGTCATTGCCTGGTTCTGCGCCACTTCAGCATTGTTTACTGCTGTGTTTGAATTAAATGATTCAAGTGAATTAACAGATGAATCAGACAGGTTTGAAAGTGAGCTTCTTATTCCCGGGGCATTGGAGATACCCTGCATATTATTGAAAAAGAGAGTTTCCTGGAGAGGCTTAAAGTTACGTAACTCCTCCAGGGCTTCGGGATCCATATTATTCATCTGCTGCTGGATCCTGCTCATATCAGCCTGATCAATGACCGTCTTTTTCGCATACCTGTCAGGGAGTTCCCTGTCAGTATCGATGTTGATATGTTTAGCAGTATTTTTATTAAGACCAGAATCTTCCGCCTGCTCATCTGTATCACTGTTTCCAGCGGCAGCATTTTTATCTGATGGATCATGCTTTGATTCATTATTTTCAAATTCACCATTTTCAGCATCAGACTCTTCAACTGATATTTCATCCAGGAGCGCTTCTTTTATATCTCCATTGGTCTCTTTATTAATATCAGTATTTTCGTTTGTCGCTTTGTTTTGTGATTTATCAGAAGCAATTACAGTTGCGGTATTCAGTTCCTCTGTTACCGTACCATTATTATTAATTGCAGACTTTGCAGAATCGGTTATTATTTCAGATATGATTTCGCCCGCTGAATCATGCACTGTTTTTCCATCCGGAATTATTATTGTGTTTTCACCTGTTAGGACCTGATCCCCGTCTGTTGCATCAAGTTCATTATCATTGTCAGCCATATCCGATTGTGTATCTTCAGAATCTGCACCCTTTCCTGTTTCCACATCTGATTTACTTTCCTCTGTGTCATTCCCATCCTGACCTTTATCATTATGAGACGCCTGCTGATCAGTTTTTACATCGTTGGTATCATGTGTGGATTCTGTTGCGCTTTCTTTCTGTCCAGATTCCGGCGTGTTCTCTTCCGTCTTAACATCAGTACTGGTCAGAGTGTTGTCATCCCCAAATCTGTCTGCATCATTAATAAGCTTTGAAAAACTGGAGCTCTCAGGCTTATCATATCCCTGTGATGAGAAATCAGGCTTATTGACCATGAACCCGTCAGGATTGATGCCTGGAATTGATGAAGATAACATATTCATGACCCTGGATAGAGCAATTGGTATGCCAGCAATTTTGCCCGGTGAATTTTCTTATACATTATTAATAGGTGATTTCCCCTCTCAAGATTTTCAAACAGTAAAAACACTATTTATCAAGGCATTACTGCCTGTTATCGAAAATCTGTATTAGGCGATGATAATAAATAGAGGCGCAGACACTACTTTTTATCAGGCGGTTAAGGGGAAAATATTTCAGAAAATATTTCTTTGACAGGAAACTTTTTCCAGTGGTGGTCAGTTACATATGCAGATCTTTGAGTGTCCAGGATTACTAATCTATAAAACCACAATGAACTTCCCTTCCGCAGGCTTAAGAAATAAATTCCATCTCTCCCATTTATTTGAAGACTTCTAACTTGAAGTTATACAATTCATAGGGTAATATCTATTCTTCATTAAATATCTAAAATATTCACCTGGATCATGTAAAATATGAAATATAAAATATATTATTATGGACTGACATGAATATAACAGAAAGACAGATTCTGGAATCATTCAAATTATCACTGCTTAAACGGCTGGCAGTGCACAAAGTAATTTTATTTGGTTCGAGGGCTCGTGGAGATGCAGACGTATATTCCGATATGGATGTAGTGGTAGTTCTTGATCAATTATCAAGTGTTATAGATGTGGATTATGTTAGTGATTGTGCCTGGGAGGCTGGATTCGAACATGGCA
Source organism: Thermodesulfovibrionia bacterium (assembly GCA_945788685.1). Classification (GTDB taxonomy): domain Bacteria; phylum Nitrospirota; class Thermodesulfovibrionia; order UBA6902; family UBA6902; genus CALZJD01. The sequence goes on from CALZMZ010000008.1 coordinate 41,737, forward strand.
TTGTTGTGGTTCCTATTGTTTATTCAAGGGATGAATGGGAGAAAAGTCCTGAACGATATTCCCTGCTTGCAATGGCAGTTGAACAAGAAGGTGTCACAATTTGAAAAGTGACGACATAAACACCCTTATAAAACATCGTCTTGATCAGGCGCAGACCGCACTTGATGACGCAAAGTTTCTCTGTGAGGGTAAACGGAGTTCTCAGAGCATTGTCAACAGGGCATACTATGCAATGTTTTATGCAGCACTTGCACTATTACAGAAAATAGGAATGGTACCATCAAAACACACCGGTGTTATAAGCCTTTTTGATACGGAGTTTGTTATAAAAGGTATGTTCACAAAGGAACTTTCCAAAGATTTTCATAAATTGTTTGAAATGAGACAGGTCTCGGACTATAAATCCTCAGATGAAATTACAGAAAAACAGGCTGAAGATGCGATAAAGAGAGCAGTTTCATTTGTCGAGTCCATTATCAATTATATTGAGTCTGATAATTCATCGTCTTAAACTGCGCTGAACACTAAAAGCGTTTACAATGCCTGTAAACGCTTTTAGTGTCTTACTCAACTTAAACATTACATAAATATTTTCTTGTAAAGGGTGGGCAGGTCCTTTTTCATTAATGATACACATTATAAATCCCTTACTGATGATCCCTCGCAGCTTGCCACTTTCATCATCTCCTCTATCTGATCTTTATAGCACTGCGAAGGATGAATGTCCGGAATCGCTACCTGGTCATTCCGGTAATCTGTAAGCCTGAATCCAGTCTTTTCATTACCTATAACCAAGTTCATATATTTAGCTGAAAGCTGACCGCTTTTATGTATCTCTGGCAAAACGATTTATATGAGCTTATACTATGGAGAAAACCGGGGGGACATCAGATGCTCAGATTTCAAAATTGTCCTGACAACATATTCATGGCAATCCTGACAGCAAGTATGGAGATGATGATAGACCAGATCAGGGAGATACTGGCCGTTCACAGGAAGAATGAAGTCGGAGCCGTTCCCCTTGAATTTCTGATGCCTGACGCGGCAGGAGTATTTATGCCGGAGACTGCCATGACGACCTTGAAGAAAATGCTTCAGTACCATACCGGGCCTGGTTTGTATTACCTGAATGATTACCACTATCTTCTGCTTTATGACACACTGGATTATTTCTGTACTATACATAATGACATGGTCCGTACTGCTCCGAATGAGCGTGAAAAGAAAAAAGCGTCCAGGATAGCAGGAGTACATATAGAAAAGATCAATTTTGATGACTTGATTGATATATATTATTTTGATATCGATTTTCTGATGGATAAGGATGTTGTGATGAACCTGGGGCATGACATGAGAAAGGGGCTGGGCATTCAGGATGAGACATTCGCCATATCACAGGAGTTGGCGCCTCATCCCGAAGAATTGAAAATCAGGGATAAGGAAGATGAACCATCGGTTCTTCTGGTTCAATCGATATTTTGGGGCCCGTCATCCAGGGTGTATCCTGATATGGACATTCCAGATCAGGAAATTATCGAAGTTGATCTTCAATAGGTTTTTAAGATTTCTCATCGTCTTTATCAGTGTCATTAAGCAGATCATCCAGCGGACTCTCAGGTGCCCCGTTTAATTCTCTTATGACGTGAAGGTAAATCATGGTTGTTTCTATGTTTTTATGTCCTAACAGTTCCTGTATTACCCGGATATTAACGCCTTTCATTAATAAGTGAGTAGCAAATGAATGCCGAAGCGTATGTACTGAAGCATGCTTGGGTATTTCCGACTTTTTCAGTGTCCGCGCCATGGCATCCTGTATGGCCTTTTCACTTTTATGATGTCTTCTAATCTTTCCGCTACGGGGGTCTACAGAGAGACGGGATGAAGGAAACACGTATTGCCAGTGCCATTTACATAAGCGTTTAGCTTTTAGCAATTAGCTTTAAGCTTTTTAAAAAATGATATCAACATGCGTTTTACCTCAATAACCTCGTCCATTAGTAATTTATGGTCTGAACTTTTTATCAGTTCAAGATCATGACTCAGTAAAAGCTGATACTCAAGTTCGCTCGATGAAGCTATTGCGAACTCCATGAACCGTGCAAGTTCTGTATCCCTGCTCCTTCCACATCCTTCTGCAATATTTGTTGGTATTGATGCGCATGACCGGCGCATCTGACTTGTTAAACCGTACATTTCTTCCCGTGGAAAACCTGATGTGAGTTTGTATATTTTTAAAGTCAACTTATGGCCACGCTCCCATACTTTAAGCTCACGGAAATCTTTCATCGGGTGCCTCCTTTAATATTTTATTTGGCTTACAGCTTACAGCTAAAAGCTTATAGCTTATAACAATGCCT
>CALZMZ010000008.1:44127-47238 GCA_945788685.1 Thermodesulfovibrionia bacterium
ACAACTCTTCTTTTCATCGCAAGGTACGTAAGGTAGTCTCTGACATCTTCGGATGTGAGATTGACGGCTATGATCTCTTTTTTCTTCTGTTTCAAAATATAGAAAAAGAATCTTTTAGTCCATTTCATATAGGCTTTTTCTGTTCTGTAAGCATAGTGCTTAATACGCAATGCCTTTTGCAATTCACTTAATATTTTTATGGAATCAGAGAGCCTGAGTTCTTTTTCCGAATTATTTGGTTGTAAAGCTGATATATCACCGCTCAGAAAGTTATAGACGTACAACCGAATTGCGTTATCTGCCTGTTTGATTTGCCAGTCAGCTATACTGCTTTGAGACCTTAAATGATTGAGAAATTCATCAACTCTCAGGTCGTGAGTCAGGTTCTTATTGGTATTAGAGTAAGCTAAGAATTTGCTTGCCCAGGAAGCATAATATGGTATATACTTCGGGTTAACAAGGCGCTCTGAATGCAGATATTCCTGAAATTTAGGTAAGGTTAAATTTTTCATGTTCCATGTCCCCAATGCAGAAAAAGTCGTTAAAAACGATATTCGTTTTACATGATATTACAGAGCAAATACGAATGTCAATATATTGGATTCATTATTTTGTAAATAGTTATAAATCTCGAATTGTCATGAGTATATTGAAAAGACGGAAAACGGTAATTTCGGAGAATAATTGTTGTACTAAATGATATAAAAAATATCAGGAATAACGTGCAAAAGATAAATAGGGGGGACAATGGCAGAACTGAATTTTGAATGCAAAAAGTGCAGGAAAATATTTGATAGTAATGTGGGAACAATAACATTTCCGACTGAGCCTGGTCAGAGGCCAAAGTTTGAGAATAGTATAGTATGTCCGAGCTGTGGGGTACTCACAATAGAGGATGTACTATTGACAGAGCTAGGACAGACGCAGCTGACTGCAATAGATATGGAGCGATGGTAGCAGAAGATGAAATAGCCGAGTGAAGTTATAAGGCAATGAAAGCATGTGGGGACATGGCGACGATACAGGAAATAATAAAGAAGAATTATAAAGCGTTTGAAGGACGCTATCGACTGCCGCAAGCAGTGCGGAAAGCAGCAAAGGCATTGATGCAGTGCCGGACAGCCGCGCTTGGTGGCCATGTGCAGGCCTGTCCTGAAGGGCATTATCATCGGCAGTGGTATAACTCATGCAGGAACAGAGTCTGTCCGCAATGCAACTGGCTGCAGATCGAGCAGTGGCTTAAACGGCAAAGAGAGAGGCTCTTGAAATGTGGACATTATCATATGATCTTCACGATCCCGCATGAGTTAAATATCCTTTGGCTGTGGAATAAGAAGAAGGTAACCAATATCCTGTTCAGAGCAGTACGGGATACGTTGTTTGAATTCTTTCTTGATGACAAACATATCGGGGCGAAACCGGGGATCATAGCAACGCATCATACGTGGAGTCAAACGCTGATAGATCATCCCCACATTCACTGTTTGATTACCGAGGGAGGATTATCAAAGGACAGACAATGGATTATGAGGAGAAACGGATACCTTTTGCCGGTGCGGGCAGTTATGCCAGTGTTCCGGGGAAAGATGCTGGATTATGTTAACAGGACAATTGAGAATGGACAAATTACGTTACCGGAGGGGATGTCTATTCAGAGATGGAAGAATCTGAAGAACAAGCTGGGACGGGTGAAGTGGAATGTGCATATTCGTCAGCGGTATGAATATGGCAACGGCGTACTGACATATCTATCCCGGTATATACGTGGCGGAGCGATATCAAATAAACGGATTGAATCGTTGAAAGACGGGGCTATAATCTTTCGCCACCGCAGTGGGGAGAGCAAGACAGAGAAGATGGAATTGCCAGTGAATGAGTTTTTGAGGAGATATTTTATGCATGTGCCTGAACCGAATACGAAGATGGTGAGGTATTACGGACTCTATGCGCCAACGGCAAAAGAGGATCTGGCCGAATGCCGGAGACAATTGGCTCAGCAGCCTGTGAAAGAGGTGGAAGAAGGTGACTGGCAACGCTATTGTCAAGACAGAGGAACTGAACACCCTGAGCGCTGTCCGATCTGCGGCAAACGTCTGGTTCGTCTCGGTGATATTCCCCGCCCCAAAACCACCGGACCACCCGATGGAAAACGGTTACGATATGCAGCCTGAGACGATGATGTAACAGGCAAAACCTGCAAAAAAATGTATACAAACGTCTTCAGACGGTGTAATATAGGGAACCTGCCTGCCGTCAGGTATGGTCCAAGGCTCGAGGGGGTTTATAGCGTGAATGAGAACAAAACAAAAAGATAAAAATATATATATTCCTACTGCTTTCTTTTATTTTCGGAGGAGAGGCATTGTATAAATTACATAGCAACGGCTGCACTGGCGGTATATCATTTCGTACAACAAGGCGTTGAACCAAAGTGGGAGATACAGTTCTGAATATCAGCAGTTTAAAACCTGGAAACGTTTATTCTTTTTTTTTATCTTTACTGCCACTTCGGTTAACTAAACGTTATGTATGTGAACTTAAAAGTCTTTATTAATACAAACCTATATTTGATATTCATTACATAAAATTAAATTTTATGATAAGGAAAGAGGGAAAAACATATGGTTAAAATCAACTCTTCAAACAAGAAGAAACTCGGAAAAATTAAATCAAAAAAACCAAAAGTATCAAAGTCTTCTGATAAAAAGTCACAAAATGAATCTAACGTAATGAATAAAATTTCTCAAGAAAGTTCAATTAATTTATTATTCCAAGGTATTTCACGTCAGCACAGAGAAATTGAGAGTTTTAGACTAAAATCGAGCAAAGCAATATTTAATAAAGATATTTCTAATGCGAGAAAACATCTTAACGACATAATATTAAATGATAAAAAAATCACCAAAGAGGATGGCAATATTTCTGCTAGTTATCATGTTAGCACAATAACTTTTCCCGGCTATTGTACACTTGACGCTAATCATATAAATGATATCCTAGCAATTGCATCAAATATAGAAAAATATGCCGACGATTCCAGCTTAAAAAGACCGTTGAATATATTAATGCTTGCATCACCTGGCGCTGGAAAATCTCATTTTATTAAATGCC
>CALZMZ010000009.1 GCA_945788685.1 Thermodesulfovibrionia bacterium
AGGACCTTTGGCAGCGATAAGTTCATACAGCATTCTTAATTTTCCGGGCCATGAAATAATGTTTGACTTGAGAAAGGCCGGCGGTGATTCAGGGAGGGCATTCAGGCTGTTATTCATAAATATAAATCTTTTCTTTGAATTCTCATTGCTTCTGACCGGATCTATACCAAGGCTGGAGCACAGCTCAAGTGTTTTTGGTTTACTGTCAAGGAAACCATTCGGGCCTTTTTCACAAAGAAATCCATCTGATTTGTCTGTCCACACCTTGCCGCCCGCTCGGTTGTCAGATTCGATAACAGAAATATCAAGGTCCTTATTTTTATTGAGCAGGACATAGGCCAGGGTAAGTCCTGAGAGCCCTCCGCCGATGATTGTTATTTTTTTCATATTAATATGACGCTTTCCTTATTACATAACTAACTATGGTCTCATAAATAATATCATATTAATCAATAAAACAATGATCGGCAGACAAGCGCCCTTAGCCTGGCCGGGACATATCCCGGGGAATCAGTCGAAAGTCCGAAATAATCCAATCAATGAAATACGTATGCCAGAAATTGTCTTCAATAAAGGATGGGGTTTTAAATACCGATATGATAATTAGGGACTAATAAATGACTACGGAGGAATTGTGCAGGTAAGTAGCTCCAGTGAATCCGCATCTGCCGGATTAAATATAAGTTTTGGCACTGCATCACAGCGTATACAGGCCAGGGAAACGGAAGAACAGCTTCGTTCAAATCTTGACTATATATATCAGGAGATTGTAAAAATTCGCAGTGCTTTTGAGCAGATTAATAATCCGCTGGATCTTGATTCAACAAAGATCAACAATATGAAGGTTGCATCTGCCGGTTCAAGTGCTGATCTGGGTCTGACCAGGGGTACTACAGACGACGCGGACAAGACACTTTCCTCTATAGCCCAATTCTCTTCCATGTCAAGCGGCACCGTAACTATTAACAATGTTGATATTTCCATTGATGTTACTGTTGATTCTCTTAATGACGTAATTGCACGGATAAATGCTTCAGCAGCAGGAGTTACATCCAGTCTGTTTAATGTTGATCAGCGGTTTATGATAAATGCAAACAGTGCCGGCCAGTCTCTGACACTTAATAGTGGATCAACAGGATTTTTTCCAGCGCTTAACATGGATGACGGTGCAAGCGGATCATCGTTCGGTGCAAAAGAATCTCTGGAAAAGACTGTAATGCCGCAAGCAAGGGCTGCAAGAATAGCCGAAGCAATTGAGGATTTTGCAGTTGCATTTAATAAGCTTTTTGATGAAAACAAACTGAAGGCTGAGAACGACAGTCCTTTTGAAGATTTTCTCGAAACTTTGAGAGATGACCTGAAAACCGCAGTGCAGGAAGGCTTTGGATCAACCATGACAGACGTGGACAGCGGTTACGGGCTTGCGTTTGACTTCGGGAGCACTGCCAACCGGGTCTTTGATTTTACACTGCTAGATAAAATGGATTTAGTGAAAAAACTGTCAAAAGAAGGCAGCGAAGTAAATGAACTGTTTTTTGGACTGGCAAGGAAAGACGATGATGGACTGATCGAAAAAATATTGAAGTCTCTGGAAACTCATGAGGATTTTCTGAAGGGCATCAAAGGCACAACAGGTATTTTTGTTGATACGTCAGCTTAGACAGAAAATTACAAATTTCGAATTACCAATATCAAATTAAAAAAAAACGGCTCACCTGGCACCCTGAAATCCCTTATCCCCTGGATCATGTTCTTTCATATTATCCAGAACGAGTTGTTCCATTGCATGAATAAACGTCTCTGATGTGTTCAGAGCTTTGCACCTGCGAAGTTTTATGCCATATTTATCAGCAAGTTCCTTATACAGAATGTCTATTTCATACAGTGTTTCTATATGGTCAGAGACAAAACTGATCGGAACCACGAAAAGATTTCTGCATTCTGATTCAGCAAGTTTTTCTATTGCCTCTTCTGTTGAAGGTTCCAGCCATTTTACCGGGCCTGTCTTGCTCTGGAAGGAAAGCTGATATTGCAGGCCGGCATAATTATAGGGTTTGCTGCCAAGCCGCTTTATTACCATCTCAATTGTTGATTTTATATGGTCAAGGTAAGGATCTCCTTCATCAATAAATGACTGCGGCAGGCTGTGAGCGCTGAAGAGTAGATGAAAATCTTCTCCTTTGTATTCGGATATCCCTTCTGCCATAAGCCCGGCAAGTGCATCAATATATAACGGGAAGTCATACCACTCGTTTATGTACATAACATCAAGATCACTATTCTTAATATATGTATTCAAATCAGAAACAGATGAGCCGGTCGTGGCTTTTGAGTAATGGGGATAGAGGGTAAGAACAATGAGGCGGTCAACATTATCTTCAAGAATCTGAGCAACTGTGGTTTCAGTAAATGGACGCCAGTAACGCATGCCGATATACACTTTAAAACGTGTTCCGGGTTCCGTGATCCGTGTTTCATCTTCTCTGTTCAATGCTTTCTCGAGAGCCTCAGCCTGGGCAGTTGTTAAGTCAAGTATTGGCGACTTGTTCCCTATCTGCCTGTACATGGCTATTGTTTTTTTTGAACGGAACGTAGAGATAAGCCACGCTATGGGTTTCTGGAGAAAAGACGGACCCAGTCTTATTATCTCCCTGTCAGAGAAGAGATTGTACAGGAAAGGCCTGACAGCTTCGAGAGAATCCGGACCCCCAAGGTTAAGAAGCAGTACACCTGTTTTATTGTCAATAATATTCACTGGTAATCTACAGTATTAATTCAATGGGATTCTAAGTAATTTAATAAAAAAATGCAAATGAAGTTGTCCGGTTACATCTATTGGACAGGCTGTCGATTTGACTGATGCTGGACAGCAGTTTCACTTCCATTGCCCAGGATATTTAAAAAAACATCAGTAACATCTTTGTCAAAATGTCTGCCAGCATATTTCCTCAGTTCTGTTATGGCATAATCTTTACCCAGTGAAAAGCGGTATGGCCTGTTGGAAATCATTGCATCATATGAATCAGCAACACATAATATCCTTGCCAGAAGGGGGATGTTATCTCCTTTAATACCATCTGGATAGCCTGAACCATCAATCTTTTCGTGGTGCGACCTCACGATGGGAAGTATATTTCTTAATCCATTTATAGGTCTTAAAATATCTTCACCCTTAACAGGATGCTGCCTGACAATCGTTGATTCAAATCCTGAAAGCTGACTGGGCTTATCCAGTATCAAATCAAAAGTCCCGATTTTTCCTATGTCATGCAGGAGCCCTGCGGTTTTCAGGTTCTTGATATCCCTGTCAGGCAATCCCATTTCATCTGCTATTAAAACAGAGTACTCAGTGACTCTTTCTGAATGTCCAAGTGTCCAGGGGCTCTTTGCATCAATTGCTATTGAAAACGCGGTGATGAGATCATTGTATAGCAATTTAAGCTCTTTATTGTTTGTGTTCAGGTCTTTAAGCATATTAAGAAAAGCATCCTTGCTCTGAACAAGTTTTTGTTCTTTTTCCTTGATATTTGTAATATCGATAAGAGGATGAGAATAGGCAATAATAGAGCCACTTTCATCAGTTATCGGGGATATGGATGCCAAAAAATGTTTCTTGTGTTCCCTGTCATAATATTCAAAGGATTTTGCATCTCCGGATTTCCAGGACCCGCTAATGGGACATCTGTCCAATGTGCCTTCTAATCTATGTATTACTTCATAGCATTTTTTTGATTTAAGTTCTTTCAATGGGACATCAGCCAGTTCAGAGATATACCTGTTCGCTCGTATAATGTTGAATTCCTTATCAATCAGCATTACGCCATATGGCATGGAATCAAGTGTTACTTTCCATTCCTGTAACATTTGAAACAGCTTCTGCTCGGACGTGTGGGATTTGATCAGCAGTTTTTTCCTGTCGTTTATAAGATATCCGGCCACGAGCGAACCTGCAGGAGCGATTAAAATGAGAATATGAAAGACCAGAAAAAAGGGACGACCAGGATCAAGCAGGTGGCTGAGCACAGCATTACCATGCGAACCGTACATGTATATTAAATACGTCAATGAAAGTACACACCCAAATACTGATACGTTAATGGCCAATATTGATTTCATATCTTACCTGTTCAGCTTATCTTCTAAAAGCGCTATATCATGTTTCAGTTCAACCATCTTTAATTCGCGTTCAACCGCCATATCATAAAACTCCTCAAGTTCATGTATCCTTTTTTTCAATTCTTCCTCAAGGTTGTATTTCTCCGTGATATCACTGACGACCTCTATTACCCGGGTTACATTTCCAGAGCTGTCTTTCAGAGGAAATGATTTTGTTTCAACATAGACAGGATCCGGTCCATGTTCCCCATATTTGTGAACAGCTATCCCGGGTTTACCTGTTGAGAAGGAACGCCTGACTGCACAATCTTCCCCAGCTAAATAACACGGCTTCTTAAGGTTATGAGAAAGAGAATAACAATGTTTCCCAATAACTTCATTGATAGTTTTCCCGACCTGTTTCAGATACCCTTTATTTGCAGAAAGAATTTCAAAATTACTGTTCAGAACCACAACCCCGTCACCGATGCCTTCCAGAACAGAAGAGAGGAAAGCCTGATGGTCAAGGATAGTTTTTTCCGCTTCCTGCCTGCCAGAAATATCTCTGATTATCTCTATCACCTGATGCACTTCTCCGTTACTGTTTTTTAAAGGTGAGGCTGTTATCTCATATGTTTTCTGAATCCCGTCAGATAACACGTATGAATGAGAAACTGTTTTTGTTTGTTCTGATCGTTTCACTTCATCATAGAGACAGGGATAAGATGCATCTTTTTTTTGACAGGGGAAAGACATATCTGATGAAACCTGATAACATTTTTTGCCTATAACATCATCGATTTGTCGATTAAAGAAAGCACTTGATGCTTCATTTGCAAATAATATCGTATGATGTATATCCAGGACTACAATACAATCGCTTGTTTTATCACTAATAATGCTGAAATTTAGCTGACGCATAGCCATCTTATATCCATCCTGATTATATAAAACAGAGTCATAGTGATAGCAAGTACAAGTGCTTATCAGGCATTACCTTATAAAGTAAGATGATGTTTCATACAGATTCCAGCTCAAATGCTTACTTCACTAATGGAGGTAAAACCCCCGCTGAAATAAAAGCAAACAAGGTGCCAGAAATATAATGTATATTAATCAGGAAGATAGAATGGATGGTCTATGTCAAATTGTCTGTAAATGTCAAAATGACGTCACTTTACGAATTTACTGTAAAATCCGGTGTCTTTATTTTTTGCTTAGTCTATGGACCATTTCAACCAGGGCTATCACATTGTCCCTTGGAGTTTGCGGAACAACACCATGACCGAGATTGAAAATATGGCCTTCAGCTGATATGGCCCTTTTCAGGACATCTTGAACTCTCTCTTCTATTTTATCTTGTGGTAAAAACATGGCAAGAGGATCGAGATTGCCCTGCACAACAGCATTATCACCAAGCCTTGATATGGCGTCATCAAGATTTATACGCCAGTCAACACCATGCACATCAGCACCTGAAGTTTTAATCTCTTCGAGAAGACCTGCTGTTTCACCGACAAAATAAATAATCGGAACCTCTTTGATATTGCCTGAAGACATTGCGCCCTTCAGGTCTTTTATGATTCTCTGAACATATTTTAAAGCATGTTCCCTGAAATCTTCAGGACTGAAAATACCGCCCCATGTATCAAAAATCTGGACTGCCTGGACGCCAGCACTGATTTGTGCTTTGAGATAATCTGTTATGGTTGCTGTTACTTTATCCATGAACGCACTGTAAAGATGCGGGGCCTCAAATATCATTCTTTTCGTATTGAGAAAATTTTTAGATGTGCCTCCTTCAATCATATACGTCGCAGTAGTAAGAGGGGCGCCTGCAAATCCTATCAGGGGCACACGGTCAGCAAGTTCTTTTCTCAGCATGCGGATCGCATCCATAACAAACTTCATAGTGTCTTCAGGATCAGGCACAAATAATGTATTAACAGTTTCCTCGTCCCGGATTTCCGGAAACAGTATCGGTCCTTTTCCTTCATGAAATTCGAGACCCTGTCCCATCGCTTCACACGGGATAAGAATATCGCAGAAAAGAATTGCTGCGTCAACGTTCAGTATATCAATGGGCTGTAACGTGACCTCGGTAGTAAGTTCCGGTGTTTTGCACATGGTCAGAAAATCAGCCTTGCCCCTTATCGCCCTGTACTCTTCAAGATATCTCCCGGCCTGGCGCATAATCCATATCGGTGTGTAAGGGACTTCTTCACCTCTGCATGCTTTTAAGAATGTATCGTTCATTATTCCTCCGTAATAAGTTGAAAGTAGGAAGTTAAAAGTTAAAAGTACAATAATGATTAATATTTATTTATCATTTGAAACTATATTTAAAGCAAAGTTGTAAAACCTTTCATTTAAGTCAGTATTCATGTCCCCTGCTTACTTACTTTCTTGCTGGCTCTTGTTTTTTACTTCTTCGTTCCAGGTTCCAACTTCTCACTTTTCCTTACTCTGTAAGGAACATATCCGCAAAATGGCTCTTCCTCAAGATAATCGCCCGAAACGGAATAAGCCCTTGCCCTGCATCCGCCGCAGACATTTATAAATTCGCAAGATCCGCATTTATTTTTATATTTTTTGAAATCTCTCAAATCGTGAAACAGTTCCGAGTTTTCCCATATGTCCTTGAATGACTGTTCTCTTACATTTCCGGCGTACTTGGGAAAGTAACTACAGGGCAGCACGTTGCCGTCAACGTCTATTAAGGCTATGACCTGTCCGGCGATGCAGCCTTTTGAACCGCCTGTGGAAAATTTTAGTGTCCTCTGTTTAAATTTCGCTCCCTGTTCTTTCTGTTTCTGAAGCACAATGCGGTAATAATGCGGAGCACATGTAGGTCTTACCAGGAGTTCATCTTCCTCCTTTTCCATCTCGTAGTGCCAGTCCAGAATCTCTTCATAGTCTTCTTTTGATATGAGTTCGTTCATGATATCTTCGCCTCTTCCTGTCGGAACGATCATGAACATGTACCAGGCAGTGGCCCCGAGTTCCTTTGCCAGCTTATAGACTCTGGGTATTTCTTCCTGGTTTCTTTTTGTAAAAGAGGAATTAATGAGAAATGGTATTTCATGTTTATTGAATAGTCGTGCTGCATTTTCAACTGCTGCAAAGGCGCCTTTTACTTTTCTGAAATCATCATGGACTTCTTCTGAAGAGCCGTCCAGACTGAGCGAAACCATCCTTACACTGGAGTCTTTCATCTTTTTACATATATCTTCAGTGACCAGCATTCCGTTAGTAGCGATACACATTCTCAGGCCTTTTTCAGTTCCGTACTTTGCAAAATCAAATATATCTTTGCGCAATAGCGGTTCACCGCCTGAAAGTACTACCACCGGTTTTGCATAGCTGGCTATGTCATCAATAACCCTGAATCCTTCTTCAGTCGAGAAATCAGGATGGCCATCTATCTCCATTTCAGAAGAGGAACGGCAGTGCACACAGTTAAGGTTACACCTTCTTGTGATTTCCCATGCAATCCATTTTGGTTCAAACTTATCAATCATATTTAACCTTTTTCCTGTAAATATTTACGTAAAATGGCGTTCAAGTATTTATTTTACCTATTTTTACTTACTTATGCCATTTCAGAGAAATTTCACAAAAACCTCGTTAGAAAGCAGTAATCCCCTGTCTGTAAGTCGGAGAATTTTTTCATTTAAACTGTCAGAGCCTGTGATTTCGATCAGTCCTTCTTTCTTCATGTCCTGGATAGCTTCTTCATACACGCTCAACATATTTTTACCAAATGCTTTTGATAACATATCAAAGCTGATACCACTGGTTTTTCTCAGCCCCAGAAACAGGGCCTCTGACAGGGCCATATCTTTTGTGATTTTTTCGATAGCATCAACAGGTGACAGATTGTCCTGTAGTAACCTGATATACCGGTCAAGCTCTTTTATATTAAAATGCCTTCTGCTGTCTATAAATGAATGTGCTCCGAGGCCGGCTCCATAGTAGTTGCCTCTTTCCCAGTAGTTAAGGTTGTGCCTGCATTCAAATCCGGGTAAGGCAAAGTTGGATATTTCATAATGAGGAAACCCTTTTGACTTCAGAAAGTCAATTGCATATTCATACATCTCCACAATCCGGTCTTCTTCAGGGAGGTTAATGATCCTGTTATCTTCGAACATGTTATAAAGCACAGTCCCTTTTTCATAGGTAAGCTCATACGTAGATATGTGAGCAGGTTCCAGGCTGACCGCTTTATCAAGGGTCTCCTGCCAGATGTCCAGGGTCTGTCCCGGAATCCCATAGATGAGATCAATACTGATATTTCGAAAGCCCGCTTCTATGGCCATATTGACAGCCTGCACAGCTTCTTTACTGCTATGAATTCTGCCCAGAAATTCCAGCAGATCATTATTAAAAGACTGAACACCAATGCTTATTCTGTTTATCCCTGATGATAAGAGAGACTCAAGCTTTTCCCTGTTGAGTGTTCCAGGATTTGCCTCAACGGTAGCTTCATAATTGCTATTAATATCAAAGTGTTTAAAGGTAATTGTTAATAAACTGCATAATGTTTCTGTGTCAAGTGAAGTAGGCGTGCCTCCTCCGATATATAGAGTTTCAAGTGGATCCTTATTTTGATATGTAGTGATCTCTTTCTTAAGAGCGTTAACATATTCTTTCGCCCTTTCAGGTTCGTATATTCCTGATACAAAGTCACAGTAAATGCATCTTTTCTGACAAAAAGGTATATGTACATAGAGAGATGTTGCCATAAATAATTGTAGCAGAGATTACATATCGAGGTTGAACCTCGATATGTACAATATTCTTTTTGACCAGTTCAGTCGATATGGAAAACCTTTTAGACCCCCTTTTCAATATTCTTACTAAAGTAGTCAGGAATAAAGTAAAATTACTATATGTCCGCATTAATAATATTTATTGATTCAAAAGCAAAATTTTATTTCATACTCAAATTAGGAGTATTGATGCTTCTCCTGGTTATCATCAGCTGTAATCCTCATAACACCAATGAGAACATCACTCCTCTTGTGACCGGCGATGAGTCCTATTCACTCACGTCCGGGGGTATTCAATCTCAAAACCGATGGTGGGAAGCACTGAATGATCCTGATCTCGGATCGCTTATTGAAGAATCTCTCACTGCCAATCTTACCCTTAAGCAGATCCTTGCCAGGATCGAACAGATTGTTGCTGCTGACAAACAGGCCGCCTCATTCATGTTTCCGGAACTTAACGCAGGGGTATCAGTTAAGGAAGAATGGCAAGCCGACAATAAAGTGGAAAATACTTACAGCACTTCACTGTCGCTTTCATGGGAAATAGATGTATGGGGCCGTATCTCTTCAGCACAAAAGGCCGCATGGCATGATATAATGGCCACCCGCGAAGAACTTGAGGCAGCCGCTCTGATCCTTAGCGCCGGGGTGGCTGATACATATTTCCAAATAGTTGAGCAAAACCTTCAGTTATCACTGCTTGATCAGCAGATAAAAGCTGGTGAAACATTTCTTGAGCTTATTGAACTGCGATTCGGTTATGGAGAGTCTTCTGTTGTTGATGTGTATCAGCAGCGTCAGCAGCTCGCTTCAACACGTTCGCAGGTGCCGGTTGTCAAGTCGCGTTTAAGGACTTTGGAAAACCGCCTGCAGGTCCAGCTTGGACGCTCACCCGGTGATCTGACTATGAAGGTTGCGAGTGAGTTTCCGGAACTTCCTGAATTGCCATTGGCAGGCATCCCGGTTGATCTTTTGCAAAACAGGCCTGACCTGAGACGCATATATAATGAAATGACCGCGATTGACTATCGTGTTGCCGAAGCTGTAGCAGACCGTTTTCCAAAAGTCCAGCTTGGCGGCAGCGCGGGATTCACGGACGGTTTTTCTACATCTGACAGGCTGATTAATCTTCTGATGCAGGTAGTAGCCCCGGTCATTGACTGGGACAGGCGCAGTTCTGAAGTCAGAAGGCAGGAGGCCATGTTCAGGGAAGAGCTGGCCCGATACTCAGAGTCGTACCTGGTCGCAATAGAGGAAGTGGAAAATGCACTATGGCAGGAGAAGTATCAGCGTGACCTGCTTCAGGCACTTGATGACCAGATAATCATTGCAAGATCAAACCTGAATGAAACCCGTAACCGTTACCAGCAGGGCCTGACCGATTATCTGCCGGTCCTTACTGCCCTGCAGTCCCTTCAGCGTCTTGAGCGGGACATCCTGTCAGGCAGGAGGCAGTTAATATCAATCCGGATACTTCTTCACAGGTCAATAGGAGGAACAAGGTTAATGGCACGTGCAGAGTCTGTTGAGAGTGCAAAAACAAATATATACGAAGGGATTGTCAAATGAAATACATTATTTCTTTTCTTATTATTCTTCTGGCTGTAGGGGCTGCTGTCGGACTTTACAGGACAAGTCCCGAGACAAAGAGGACCGTCCCCAAACGCCCGGTTCCACTGGTTGAGACAGTGAACATACACCCGGGCAATGAGAATGTTTTTATAGAAGCATTCGGCACGGTTGTCCCGGCCATGAGCATAACACTGCAGTCCGAGGTTGAAGGGCGGATTATCAGTCAGAACCCTGACCTGATTCCCGGAGGGCTGATTAAAAGAGATGAAATGCTGGTCCAGGTCGATCCGGCTGATTATGAACTGGCGGTCCATGAATACAGGGCTGAGCTTGAAGAGGCTAATTTCGAACTCGATCTTGAAAAAGGGAAACAGGTCATTGCCGGACGGGAATGGGCATTAATGGAAAAAGAGATCAAGACAGCTGAAGCCGGTAAAAGCCTTGCCCTTCGTGAACCTCATTTAAGACTGGCAAAGGCAAAAGTAGACAAGGCACAGAGCCGCCTTGCTACGGCAGAGCTGGCATTAAAAAGGACAACCCTCAAAGCACCTTTTAATGCTCTTGTACTTGAAGAGTTCATTGACAAGGGCCAACTGGTCAACAGGCAGACACCACTTGCAACAATTGTGGGTGCTGATCAGTTTCGGGTACAGGCATCAGTCCCGGTAGCAGTTCTTCAGCGAATCTCTGTGCCGGAAAAGACCGGACAGCGCGGTCCGTCTGTAAAGATCATATTTGAACCGGTCAGCGGCCCGCCTGTTGTTCGTTCAGGCCATGTATTGAGGATTATGGGAGACCTTGATCCTGAAGGGCGAATGGCACGGCTGCTTATCGTCATTGATGATCCGCTTAACCTTCATTCTGCTCATGCATCAGGCCGGACAAAAGGGAAGATTCTTCTGGGCAGTTATGTGAAGGTAATAATTAATGCCGGATCATTTAATAATGTATTCACTATCCCCAGGCAGGCCCTGCGGGAAGGTGACGTTATCTGGGTAAAAGACAGTGACGATACTTTACAGTTGCGGCAGGTCAATGTGGTTTGGCGCCGCAAAGATGACGTTCTTGCAAAAATCAAACTTAAACCAGGTGAGGAATTAATACTGAGCAGGCTTCAGTCTCCATTGCCGGGAATAAAAGTGAAAGCAAGGGACAAAGGGGGAAAACCCTAGAACCCTGGACCCCTCGAATTCTGGAACCCTTACTTATTATGGATACAAACAAAAACAGCGGCTTACTGGCTTGGATGACGAAGAACCATGTGGCAGCCAACATTCTCATGCTGGCCCTTGTCATTGGCGGGCTGATCGTTATGTCTGATATCAAACAGGAGGTATTCCCGGAGTATGAGCTTGATATTGTGGATGTCACTGTCTCCTATCCCGGGGCAAGCCCTGAGGAAGTTGAAGAAGGTATCATCCTTGCAATTGAAGAAGAGGTCCGCGACCTTGAGAACGTTGAGCGGATGACAGCTGTAGCGACTGAGGGCAGGGCTTCAGTTACGGTTGAACTTCTCTCCGAAGCAAATCCGGACAAAACAGTTCAGGACATAAAGAATGGGGTAGACCGGGTCACGTCCTTCCCCGAAGATGCGGAGCGTCCTTCGATCAGCCTTAAAAAGCGCAGGCGCGGGGTTATGAGGCTCGCGCTCCATGGGGACATTGAGGAACGCACACTATTTTACTTTGCCCAGAACATCCGGGAAGAACTCCTCGGGCTTGCTTCGGTTACGCAGGTGGAAATAAGGGGCGTAAGGAACCCTGAGATAAGCATTGAGATACCCCAGTCCGTCTTACGTTCATATGGCCTGACACTTGGGGAAGTCTCGGATATCATAAGTAAAAGCGCTGTAGATGTTCCTGCAGGGGGTATAAAGGCAGAGGGCGGAGAAGTACTGCTCCGAACATCAGAACGCCGTGACTATGCCAGTGAATTTATGGGCCTGCCGTTACTGAACAAGCCCGACGGCACAGAAGTGAAGATAGGGGACATAGCGCAAATCGTAGACGGGTTTGCCGATTCCGAACGTGAAGCATATTACAATGGTCAGCGTTCAGTCCTGTTCTTTATCTACCGGACAGGGGAGCAGACACCAATGGATATATCAAAGGCGGTCAGGGAATATGTTGATGCGCTTATCCCGACACTGCCGGAAGGAGTAAGCTTCAGTATTTACAGCGACAGGTCCGACCTGTACAAACAGCGGCTCGAGCTGCTCCTTCGCAACGGGACGTTCGGACTGATACTTGTCCTGCTGCTACTTGGGCTGTTCATGGAACCAAGGCTGGCATTCTGGGTTGCAATGGGAATTCCCATCTCAATCTCCGGTTCATTCCTGATCCTGCAGTACGCAGGAGGCAGTATTAATATGGTCTCGCTTTTTGCATTTATTATTACGATCGGCATTATCGTTGATGATGCAATAGTAGTCGGTGAAAACATTTATTATAAGCGTGAAAGCGGTATCCCTCCCCTGCAGGCATCCATCGAAGGCGTCAGGGAAATGTCCTCAGTCGTTACCCTGGCTGTTCTGACTAATATCATTGCCTTTATCCCCCTGCTCTATGTACCGGGCGGTATCGGCAAGTTCTTTTCAATATTGCCGGCAGTGGTTGTTGCTGTCTTTCTTATCTCACTCGTTGAATGTCTCTTTGTCCTGCCTGCGCATCTCACGTACAGTTATAAAAGAAACAACAGCAGACTCATGCACGTACTGAACAAAGTCCCGCATTCCTGTGAAAGGGGGCTGGCCTGGTTTATCAAAAGGTGCTATACTCCCCTGCTTAACGCGGCAATATCAAACCGATACATTACAGCGCTTGCATTTCTTGCTGTGCTGGTCGTTGCATACGCATACTGGGACAGCGGCCGTATTGACTTTTCATTCAGACCGAGGATACAGACCGACAGGATCGATGCTGAGGTCACACTTCCATACGGTGCTCCGATCAAAGATGTAAGACGGATTGCAAAAATCATCGAGCAGGGCGGGCTTCGCGCCATAGAAAAGTCGGGCGGCATGAAGATACTGGAAGGTTCCATGACTGACATCGGACGCCGCGGGGCCAATACGGCTGAGATCACATTCTCCCTTGTCCCGCAAAATGACCGCGAGATAACTACCCGAGACTTCAGTATCCAATGGCGCAAAGAAGTCGGTGAGATTGCCGGTCTCGAGAGTCTCTTTTTTGATTACCTTGTGGGTCCCGGCGGATCAGCCGCCATTAATGTTGAATTAACGCATCCTGACCCTGAAACACTCGAACTTGCTGCAACCGAGCTTTCTGCCGCAATAGCAGAGTATGAAGGCACAACAGATATCAACGATGGATTTGCACAGGGCAAACTCCAGTATGATTTCAGAATGCACTCCGAAGGAAGGAGTTTAGGTCTGACCGCGCGTGACCTGGGAACACAGGTAAGGCACGCGTTTTATGGTGCGGAGGCAATGAGACAGCAGAGGGGCCGCGATGAGGTAAGAGTAAAAGTACGCCTTCCTGAATCAGAGAGAAAGTCGATTTACAATATGGAGCAGCTTATGATACGGACGCCGGAGGGCGGCGAGATTCCCCTGACAAGGGCGGCAGAATTAAAGAGCGGAAGGGCATATACAGAGATCATTCGCGTTGACGGAAAACGTGTTCTCAACGTAACAGCAAACGTTATCCCGGGATTTGCCAATGAGCACAAGATAATGGCCGGTCTCAGAACAAACCAGCTGCCCCGGATCCTTGCCAGTTACCCCGGTCTTAAGTACTCATTTGAGGGGAGGCAGAGGGAAACACGCAAGGCCCTCAATCACTTGCTGTACGGGCTCGTCTTTGCCCTTCTCGGCATATACACTATCCTTGCCGTCATGTTCAGAAGCTATACACAGACCATATTTGTAATGGTCAGCATCCTTTTCGGTCTTGCAAGTGCGCTGGCAGGGCATGTTATTATGGGCTATGATCTGAGCATTATAAGCATATTCGGAATGATCGCCCTTTGCGGTATTGTCATCAACGGGGGACTTGTGCTGACAGTCACAGCCAACCGGATGAGAGACAAAGGTGAGGACCCTGTACAGTCAGCAATCAACGCAGGCATCCGCCGCTTCCGCCCGATAATGCTGACCGCGTTCACTACATTTATCGGCCTGGCGCCAATGATATTCGAAACATCAGTACAGGCGCGTTTCCTCATTCCCATGGCGATCTCACTCGGCTACGGCATTCTGTTTTCAACATTTGTCATACTGCTTCTGATACCAGCGCTTTATGTAATTCATCAGGATGTTTATGCTTTTTTCAGGAAAAGTAAAGGAAGTCATTAATTATTTCCAAAGAGACTTCGCAGAATAGATTTTTCGAAGAAAGTAGACCAGACACAGCCTACTGAAAATTATTTATTATCTTGATGCTGGGAATTACTTTAAATCTGAAACTGCTTTCTAATAGTCAATAATCTGCAGTGAACTTCATTTTTTATGATAAATCAGTGGACTTTCCCCTCTAATAAAGAATTTAATATCAGGCAGAAATTCATTTATGTATTGAAGTTATCGTGATTATTGATGCGGGCTTAAACTTACAGATTTAACTTTTTTATTGACAATCTCGATAAATGTAATAACTGAAATTAAGGGGTGACTAATGAAGAAATTTACGTTTATCTTGTTGGTTGTTGTATCTGTGCTTACTTTTACAATATACGTTGGCGCAAGCACAAAAACACTGAAAATTGCAGGTTCACCTACAGTTCAAAAGAGAATAGTAGAGCCTGCTAAGCGTGCGATTGAGGATGCAACAGGTATTATTGTCAAAATTAGAGGGATTAACGCAGGAAATGGTTTTAAGGAACTTAGAAGAGGCAGAGTCCCTGCATTTATATCTTCAAGTCCCCTTAAATCACTTTTAGAGAAAGCAGGAATAGCAGGTAGTAAGAGATATCAAGAGCATGTAATAGCAGAAGAAGTAATAGTGCCGATAGTCCATCCTTCTAATCCTGTATCAGAACTTACATGGGAACAACTTTCTGCTATTAATACAGGAAAGATAAGCAACTGGAAAGATGTTGGTGGTCCTGGCATGTTAATTTCCGTTATTACTTCACAGCCAACAGCAGCAACAAGAACAGTTTTTCAAAAACAAGTCATGAAGATGCAACCATATGTCAAAACTATAACTGAAGTGAAATCCACAAGAGACAAAATTGCTATGGTTACAAATGACAAAGGCGCAATAGGGGCAGTATCAGAAGGATTTGTCAAAATGTTTCCTGATATGGTCAAGGTTGTAAAGACAGCAAGGATTTCCAGACCATTAAGTTTTATTACTAATGGCGATCCTAATCCTGATGTAAAAGCTGTTATTGATTTCCTTAGAACTCCTGACGCAAAAAAACTCTATAAATAAACTATACAAAATTAATTCCTTCACAGATTATTGATAGCAGATATGAATCCTCACCTTTGACTTCATGCCAGAATCATTAATAACATGAATGATACAGTGTTTTTTACGATATGTATCGTTTGTGAACATAATATGTATAAGTCAGTTACCATATAACCTCTCTCATTTTGAAGCTAAGTCGGTAAAGCATCATAAGCATTCTTGCTCTTATTTTATTGAGAATCCGGCGTTATCAATATTCGGACAATAAATTTCTTCTTTTAATAACTTGATGAAGTTTTTCCTGCAGAATCTATGCATATCATAAATAACTCTCCTCTTTTTTCCATGTATAGTTATTAAAGTTGAAGAATTTCATGAATTGCCGTACATTAGAACTTACTTCTAGATTGGGAAAGGTGTTTGCTCATGCAGACCGGACTGGATATATGTAACAAAAGATGGCCTAAAAAGTTAAATGGTGCACGTGTTGGTCTTGTAGTTCATCCTGCTTCTGTTAACAGCAGTTTTGAGCATGCAGTTGACTGTTGTGCCAGTTCAAACAGGTTTAAGTTAAAGGCACTCTTTGGGCCCCAGCATGGAATCAGGGGTGAGACACAGGACAACATGATCGAGTGGGCAGGGTTTAAAGACGGAAAAACCGGCCTTCCTGTGTACAGCCTGTACAGTGATCAGAGAAAGCCGGTACCTGAAATGCTAAAAAACATTGATGTGATGCTCATTGATATGCAGGATGTTGGGGCACGTTACTATACATTTATTTGGACCATGGAGTTGTGTATGCAGGCATGTCATGAGTTGGGAAAATCTGTAGTCATCCTTGATCGTCCCAACCCTCTTGGCGGTAACCTTACGGAAGGTACTGTACTTGATATGGAGTTCACATCATTTGTAGGACTGAGACCTTTGCCAGTGCGTCACGGCATGACCATTGCTGAGATAGCATGCTATATAAAAGATACATTTTATTCATCACTTGATTTGCATGTCATACCTAT
Source organism: Thermodesulfovibrionia bacterium (assembly GCA_945788685.1). GTDB lineage: Bacteria > Nitrospirota > Thermodesulfovibrionia > UBA6902 > UBA6902 > CALZJD01. The sequence continues at coordinate 16,834 of CALZMZ010000009.1, forward strand.
GAAGGGATGGGAAAGAAAGACGTGGTATGATCAAACAAGACTGCCCTGGATCATACCTTCCCCGAATATGCCAACACTGGATACAGCCATTGTATATCCCGGCATGTGTCTTCTGGAAGGCACCGAGTTAAGTGAGGGCAGGGGGACTACAAGACCGTTTGAGCTGTTTGGAGCGCCTTTTATTGATCCTGAAGTCCTTGTAAAGCGGCTGATGACCTTAAACCTGCCGGGGGTTGCTTTCAGGCCTGTTTACTTTCAGCCCACATTTCAGAAATTTGCAGATGAATTATGCGGAGGGGCACAGATTCATATCATTAACAGAAAGAAATATAAATCATTTAAAACCGGGGTAGCTGTTATTAAAACAGTTTATGATCTTTATAACAGTGAGTTTGAATGGAAAAACCCTCCCTATGAGTATGAAGAAAAGAAGATGCCCTTAGATATTCTTGCCGGGACAGACAGGCTGAGAAATGATATAGAAGCAGGCGAAAAAATTAATCATATGGAGGACTGGTGGAAACAAGAGTGTCTTGAGTTTGGAAAGAATGTCAGAAAGAAATATCTTATTTATAAATAAAAATTCAAACATTTCTGTCATTCCGCACTTGATGCGGAATCCATGGTTCAGCAAGTATGGATTCTCGATGCGAGTCTTTGCGAGAGTCGCTCCGACCGGCTCAAAAGACTACCGGAATGACAAACGTGGCGAGCCATGGGGAATAATATCCCAAATGATTTAACATCAATAATATCTCTTTGAAAAAAGCTGTTTTGTACATATGCTAACCAACCAATCATTAAACATCTTTATCCCTGCTGCAGGACGCGGTGAGCGACTGCGGCCGATTACTGATCATATTCCAAAACCTCTTATGCCGGTCCTTGGAAAACCGGTCCTGCAGCATGTGCTTGAAAGAGTATCAACATTATCATTTAATCTGATCGGCATCAATCTTCATTATAAAAGCAGGGAACTCTCTGAATGGATAGGCCGGTGTCCCTTTAATCATGAAATCGATCTGTTTCATGAAGATGAAGTGCTCGGGACCGGCGGGGCATTAAAAAATGCTGAGGGATTACTAAAGCAGGGGCCTTTCCTCGTGCACAATTCTGACGTGCTAAGTGATATTGATCTTGATAGCCTTGTTGAACACCACAGGAAATCAGGAAATTTCATCACCCTTGCAGTGCATGACTTTACTAAATTTAACAGCCTGGTCCTTGATAAAAACGGCTGTCTGATTAAAGTGGACAGGAAATCTTCCGGAAAGCTGATGGCTTATACAGGCATTGCAGTATACGAGCCTGAGTTTTTGAAGTTTCTTCCTGCCGGCAGGTCAAGTGTAGTTGATTCATGGATGACAGCTATTTATGAGGGACATTGCATAGGGACCCTTGACATAAGCGGAAGCTGCTGGAGCGATATAGGTACTGCTGACTCTTATGCTGCTTCAGTATTCCATGCATTGCGGCGTGAAGGAGAAACGGTTTATATCCATCCTGCGGTGCAGGGATGCGAAGATATCGATTATAAGGGGAATGTAATCATTGAAGAAGGGTGTTCTTTTAGAGGTCCGGTTACACTTCAGAACTGTATTGTCCTTCCCGGTACCAGGGTAGGGGTAATTAATGTCGGAGTGGCCCTTCGCGGAGATCCGCTTCGGGAATCACCCCTGCATGCAAACTGCATTACAGGACCGGACTTTACCATACCTCTGAATGAAGCAGAATTCTATCAGCTGTCAGGACCGGATAAAAGACAGCTTATAGGAACAGGCGGGTCTGACAGGCAATATTTCAGGATTACAAATGACAGCAGTAGTGTTGTTCTTATGGAATGCAATGAAAATGATCCAGACTTTATGCGTCATATAGAATATACAAAGTTCTTCAGGAGCAATAATATTCCTGTTCCAGAGCTCAAAAGCTCAGACCCGGACCAGATGCAGGCCGTGTTTGAAGATGCAGGGGACATATCGCTCTACAGTTATCTTCAATGCAGTCGCACAAAACAGGAATTAGAAGATATTTATAAAAAAGTCCTTGATGTTGCAGCATCAATTCACTGCTTAAAAAAGGACCAGGTCAAAGAATGTCCTTTACTTGAAAAGCGGGTGTTTGACCATGATTATTTCAGATGGGAAACAGGTTATTTCCTATTGGAATTTATACAGGGTGTTAAGCATATTAAAGTTGAAAATGTTCAGGCCTTGGATAAAGAGCTTGATCTTATTGCCTGTCAGGCTGATGCAATCCCCAAAACAGTAATTCACAGGGATTTTCAGTCACAGAACATTATGATCATGAAAGACAGGGAATTGAGAGTAATCGATTTCCAGGGTGCAAGGATTGGACCGCCTGCTTACGATATTGCATCAATATTATGGGATCCCTATTTTCGACTTGATGATGGTATGCGTGATAAACTCCTTGCATACTATATTACTGAAATGAAGGAAAGAGTTAATGATGGTTTTGATGCTCAAAAATTTACAGAAACATTAATATGTTGCCGGTTACAGAGACATATGCAGGCTTTGGGAGCATATGGATTTCTCTCAAGGGTAAAGGGGAAAAAATATTTTATGAAATTCATGCCAGAAGGAATAAGGCTGTTAAGGGATGATATTCGTTCTTCAGGTGATAACTATCATGTACTGGGCAGACTGGCAAATAGACTTTAGTTGAAATTTGTAACTTGAAATTTTATCGGAAAGAACTTATCTCTTCATATTGTCGATCGCTTCCGTGAACAGCCCATCCAGTTTTTTGCTTTCATCTGCAATCCGTCTGAGTATCTCTGCCAACCTGTGTTCTCCCATAGCTTCGGCCCTGTCAGCCCACTCATTGTAACTTTTCACATGGTCTTTATTATGATCTATCCAGTGAGTTATAAGATGATTTATTTTTTCAAGCTCATTCATAATCTCTTGTAATATCTTTAATTAGAAGTAATTATATCAAATAAACCAGAAGGTTTTTGCATTTTTTTGATACGAGCTGCTTTTCCTGAATGAGCAGCGGAATTAAAATTCCAGGTAGTTATTGTCCTGTTTAATTTTGATACGTCCGGCTGGTATGCGGGGAGTGACAGGTTTTTTATTTTTTATGACGAGTGCTGCGTCAGGAGGCTTGATATCAAATTTGCTTTCTGACAATGTTCCGGAAATGAAAAAATCATGTTTGAACTGGTTTACTAATCTGTCAAGAGAAAAAATAGCAGTTTCACCGGCTGTTTGAACAAACAGACGTGAAAAATCAGTCACACCGTTGTATGCGTCCTGTGCTCTCCAGAAGGTCACACCATTCCGCTTATTAATAAGAACTCTCATATTACTTTTCTGCAGATAGAACATCCCGATTGGACTGCTGCCTGATTCGGAAGATGAGAATCCGGAGCCTTTACTTATAGAGGTTTCTCCTGTGTACCATTTATTACCATATACAACATTGTTTTTATATCCGGGCGATGAACCAGTAATCCCTCTCTTTGCGGTGCTGATGAAAGTTATGTCAATCGTACCGGTAATTGGTTCCTGTCCGGATACAGGAAGATACTTGCCAAATTTTTTTGTTGCTGCCTCATAAATTATTTTATCAAGCGACACGTTTCCGCTTCTTACCCTTACCTGATAACTGTTGTTATGAGTAACATCTGAATATGAAACAGGCTGTGTATTGGTCTTTATCGAAGAACAGGCGGTGAGAAAACTGAAGATGATTACAATGAGCAAAAACAGATTGAATGTTGAAACCGTGAAATGTTTACTGGCCATTGTTTTCATGTCGCCGGACATATTTCTCCTTTTATTTGCTTTTCGGCACAAGACGGGAAAAAATTAAATGTTATTGAACGTAACCCATGGAGATTTAATGAAAAGCATTCCTCGAAGCTCTGCTTCGGGGTTAATCACATATTCCTTTGTCATTCCCGTGGTCAGTTGAGCGGGAATCCAGAGTCTTTTCGCAGGGGGCTAGATTCCGGCTAAAGGACTGCCGGAATGACATACTTATGTTTGATACCTCGCAGTTCTGCTACGCAGGTGTTCATTTAAATAAGATTTGACAGAAGGAAGGGTAATAACAGTCAGGTTACTTCATTTTTTTTATGATACTGCTGCCGCTTAAATTACTTATCCACTCTTTATACTCTGATTCAGGATTGATTATTTTCAATCCCAGGGTAAGTTCATTATCTCCTGCAGGCGACCTTGAAAACCAGACTATTTCACATTCAAGTTTGATATTCTCATCAGTTGACGTCGGGAATTTAACCTCAATCTTTTTCCTGGGAACAAAATCTGAGGAGTCCTTGATAGACGATTTAATTAAATAACCTACTCCCCCTTCAGATACATTTTCTATGGACCCTTTAAATGTTTTGCCACCAGAGATAATCTCGGCCTCCAGATTAACCTGTGTTCTTTTATAAAATCTATTATTCATGCAGGCGATATCATAACATTTTTTTGATAATAATAATTTGTAACTATTTGTGATGACAAGAATATTGTGAGTTAATTAAAGCAGGAGATGTACCGGGATTAATAATAAAAAAGGAAAACAGGGGGAACAGTTGTTCCCCCTGTTCTCATGACGAACTAAGCGTCAACAGCTTCTTTATTCAGAATTGCTGCAATGTCCTCGTCAGGTGTGGTGATCGGTTTGATATTATATTTTTCAACAAGGAAATTGAGCACATTGGGAGTTATAAACGAGGGCAGTGTAGGCCCAAGCCTTATGTCTTTGATCCCTAAATGCAACAATGAAAGCAGAATTGCCACGGCCTTCTGTTCATACCATGACAGAACCATGGACAGGGGCAGATCATTTACGCCCACTCCAAATGCCTTTGAAAGTGCTACAGCAATCTGGACAGCTGAATATGCATCGTTGCACTGACCGATGTCCAGAAGTCGAGGGATTCCACCAATGTCTCCGAGGTCTTTATCAAAGAACCTGAACTTGCCGCATGCCAGTGTGAGGACGACGCTGTCCTGAGGTACTTTTTCAACAAACTCAGTGTAATAATTTCTGCCCGGCTTGGCCCCGTCACACCCTGCAACCAGGAAGAAGTGCTTTATCGCTCCGCTTTTTACGCCTTCAATTACTGTATCCGCTACTCCCATGACAGCGTTTCTACCAAAACCAGTCATAATGTTCTTGCCCGGTTTGTCTTCCATGAAACCCGGAAGCTCAAGGGCCCTCTTGATTGCAGGTTCGTAATTCTGTCCCTGGATATGTGCTATTCCCGGCCAACCAACGAGCCCGCATGTAAATATGTTGTCTTTATATGAGTCATGTGGTTTCTGGATACAATTTGTCGTCATGACGATTGAGCCGGGGAACTCTGCAAATTCCTTTGCCTGGTTTTGCCAGGCTGTCCCGTAATGACCATAGAAATGTGGATACTTCTTTAATTGTGGATAGCCGTGCGTCGGGAGCATTTCGCCGTGAGTATAGACATATATCCCTTTGTCCGCTGTCTGTTTGAGTATCTGTTCCATGTCATAGAGATCATGTCCTGAAACAAGCAGCGCTTTCCCCTTTTTGACTCCAAGGGGAACCTCTGTCGGAACAGGGTGTCCGTATGTTTCCGTATGAGCGGCGTCAAGGATTTCCATAACTTTGAGATTAATTTCACCGCACTTGAGGGTCATTGCTATCCAGTCTTCGAGTGAGAGGTCTGTTCTGAGCATTGTACTTAGTGCTTCATGCGTATAATTGTAAACAGCTTCATCTTTATATCCAAGAATCTGGGCATGGTATGCATATGCTGCAATCCCCTTAAGACCATAAAGCGTCGTCAGCTTCAGAGACTTTATATCTTCATTTACCTCTTCAGGATAATTTGACAGTTCCTCACTCTGTCTGATTAAACCGTCAATTGATTCCTCAGGAGTAAAGGCAGCCGGTGCCTCTGAAAAATCAGCAATGCCGCCAGCTGCTTTTAGTTTGCTCTTGAGATCTTCCCTCCTTTTTACGCACTCGTTTATAAGGTCTACAAATCTTTCAGGATCAAAGTCCACATTTGTCAGGGTCGAAAAAAGGGCGCTTACTGAGAATTTATCAATCTCTTCATCAACGACTTTCATTTTTCCGGCCTCTACAGCAACCAGCGAAAGTCCCTTCAGTGCATAGACCAGAAGATCCTGTAATGCAGCAACATCTGACTTCTTGCCGCATGTGCCGATTGTTGAACAACTTCCTCCTTTTGCTACCTGTTCACATTGATTGCAAAACATGATATGCCTCCTTGGTTATTATACGATTACCCTTATGTAATCCTTGTATCATCATTTGCTATCTTAATCAAGTCCTGTGAACATATCCTTGACTTATGTCAAGAAATAAGAAAAAGAGTCTTTTGACAGAAATATATGATTCATGTTATTAAAATCGTTATGACCGGCCACACAAATGATAATCTGCTTTTAATGTCCAAAATGCCTATTTTCCAGAACCTTACCGAGAAGACCCTGAAGATGCTTGAGGGAATTCTTGTAAAAAAAACCTTTGCCAGGGGTGAAAATATTTTCTCTGATGGAGATGAATCTACAGGCTTTTACATTTTAATCAAGGGCAGGGTAAAGGTCTTTAAACTCTCTATGGACGGTAAAGAGCAGATCCTTCACATTGTTGAGGCAAAAGAGCTCCTTGGAGCGGTATCCGCCTTTGCCGGAAATCCATTTCTTGCTAATGCTGATGCAATAGAAAAAACAGAAGCCTTTTTTTTCCCCAGAAATGAATTTGTAAGTTTAATTAAGCATGAACCTTCTGTTGTGATGAACATCATGGCAAACCTGTCCATGAGGCTCCAGCATTTCACAAAAATGATAGAGAACCTGTCTCTTAAAGAAGTACCGGGAAGGCTGGGGGCCTATCTGCTGTATTTATGCAAGAAGACAGGTTGCAGCGATACCGTTGAAATGGACATATCAAAGGGTCAGCTCGCAAGTTTTTTAGGAACATCACCTGAAACTCTTTCAAGAATTCTGAAGAAAATGAGCGAGAATAAAATACTTGAGGTTAAAGGGCGTAACATTAGAATATTAAAAAGAAAAGAACTTAAGAATATCGTCGACGGTGAAAAATAAAGTCTAATGAGCATTGCATCTGTCATTATCCTTCATATCCCGGGATAACATCTATTTCCAGCATTCATCCGGTTTCTGCATCATAAGCTGACCTCTATCAGAGAATTCCCTATATTATTTCCATAATAAATAATTTATATTATTGTAAGTAAATGGTTCCCTGTGATATATTTTTTATTGAGGGTTTTGTCGATGCGTTAACCGTTGAAAGGGAGACATGGAATGAAAGAATTTCAAAGCGAATCGTCAGCAGAGGATGCCATCCAGGAGCAAAATCATTACGCGAAACATCTTGCTGAAGTAAACAAGGAAATCGATGTAATATCAAAAGATGATATACATAATGATAGCGGACATCTGCTTGTTCCAAAGCAAACGCGTATTGATAATGCCATTGCTGAGAAAATATTAAAACACAGGTTGTTGGCCCCACTTGAAAAACAGGTCGAACTTGAAGATACGATAAATGCCAACAGTCTGAGGCAGAACATCACGTCATTAATTCAGAAACACAGTGATCTCGGGCAAATCAACTCTGTACATTCTTATGAAAAAATTATTCACATGGTAATTGATGAAGACCTGATTCATCCAATCCTTCTCCAGGAATTAACTGTGATGCAGCAGAGACTGCCTGATGAATACGAAAGGTCGTTGTTCTGTGCCTGGCTTTCAACTATTTTAGCCAAGGAAATGGAGATGCCTTTTCAGATGATCAGGGTAGCATTTGTTGCAGGACTGGTGCATGACGTAGGTCTTCTACATATTTCGCCGTCAGTGATCGAAAAGCAGGGAGAGCTTACACCCGGCGAATGGAGGATGATGAAGAGCCATGTAATAATCGGTCACTTTCTGCTTAAGGAACTGGATGGCGCTGCCTTTCAGGCGGCGAGGGCTGTTATGGAACATCATGAATGCTGCGACGGGAGCGGATATCCCACGGGCAAGACCGACAGGCAGCTTGACGTTATGGGTCAGGTAGTTGCTATGGCTGACAGTTTACAGTCTATACGACTAAGACAGTTTTCAAAATGCGGTCGCAACCTGAGAGACACCATGCCATATTTGAACATGAATGCCAAAAGTCATTTTCCTGATGTTTATAAAGCAGTGTGCTCAATACTTCATATATCCGATCTGAAACCGTCTGGTGTAAATCCTCATGGCGACTTAAAAACACTCGTCTCTCAACTTTTACAGAGGGGAATGCAATTACAGAAAGCATCCCTGTCGCTTAAACAGGTACCTGAAATTAGTAAATCGATTGAGGAAGGAAATAAAAAGGAAAAGATGCTGAAGATTATCAGGCCGGTTGTTTCAATGATAGTATCTTCCGGTCTTGTAAATGATGATATCCTGAGCTGGCTTGAGTCACTGCAGGATAATACCGCAGACCCGGATTTGACACATCTAACAGAATTGGAACTTATGCAGAATGAACTCTACTGGCAGTTACATAAGGCCCACAGGGCACTCAGTGATTATCTTGACGAGGAAGGATTAATAATCCAACATCGTGGCGCTGCATCAATCATGTTGCGATCGTTATCTGATCATAGAACCGGGTAACTTTATTCTTATCTTCAGAATCCATATGGGCCATCGCTGCCCGGGGATGCTGGTTCATTGTACCTGTGATCATGTAAGGTATGTAATATCCCCAGTCAATTTTATCAGCCCATGGAAGTATCTCATCCTCTATTGCTTCGACAAGAGGACGCACTTTGAACTTTGGATTTTTCAGGAATGATATCAGCAGTTCCAGGGGACAATTGCCTGCACCGCGACCAATGCCATATAAACTTCCGTCAAGATAATTAATACCTGAGATAATGGCTGATATTGTATTTGCGAATGCAAGCTGCTGATTATTATGACAGTGAATACCGATTTCCTTGCCTGGCAGGCGTTCCATATATTTTTTTGCGAGTGTCTCTATGTCCTCAGAGTAAAATGAGCCGAAACTGTCAACCAGATAGATAATAGGAACTTTACATTTTGAGAGGTCATCAAGCGCTTCATTTAATTCACGGAGACCGACTGTGGACACTGCCATAACATTTATGGTCGTCTCATAACCCTTGTCAATACAGTGATGTGCAAGGTCAATTGCAGCATCAACCTGGTGTGCATAACAGGCAACCCTGATCAGGTCAAGGGAGCTGTCGGATTTAAGAGGTATATCATCGTAATCGATCCTGCCTATATCTGCCATTGCAGAGAGTTTAATCTTTTTCTCTTTATCACCTGTTATGCGCTTTATGTCTTCCTCAGCACAGAATTTCCATGGACCGACTTCATCCCTTGAAAAGGCTGACTCTGAACTCAGGTATCCGATTTCCATATAATCAACGCCGGCCTCTGTCAGTGCGTTATATACTTTGCATACAAAAGCGTCGTCAAACTGCCACTTGTTCATTAAACCCCCGTCCCTGACAGAACAGTCAATAACTTTAATTTCCGGTCTATACATTTTTTAACTCTCCTTAAAATATATGTACTGGGTTTAGATTGAAGTGGATATTATAAATTATTTATCCCACTATGGGCAAAGGCGGATGAAATTTTTTACATTGCAAGCTATTTTATTTATATCACGGTCTTTCAATGCTTTCTTTCCGAACAATGTTGTGCTTGCTCCCACAGCACTGGCTCCTGCATCGAAATAGTCAGTAATATTGTCCAAATCTACTCCACCGACCGCAACCAGAGCGACCTGTTCAAAGGGCCCACGCAGTTCTTTTATGTAGCCAGGACCAAAGGGTCTGCAGGGAAAGATCTTTACCATATCCGCACCTGCAGCCCATGCATTGTATACTTCTGTCGGGGTAAGCGCTCCGGCAACAATCGGGACAGAGTGTGTTTTTGCATATTCGATCACATCAGTGTCTGTATGTGGAGTCACCAGAAACATTGCTCCGGCATCTACAGCTTTCTTTGCTTCTTCAAGATTCCTTATAGTCCCCATGCCCAACATTTTTCCTTCAGGAACGGTTGGTATATTTGATGAGACGATTTTCAATGCGTCATCAGTATTCATTGTGAGCTCGATGGCTTGCAGTCCTGAAGTAAATGAGGTGTCCATCACGCTTTTAAATAAAGCTGAATCAACACCCCGTAAAATTCCTATGACAGGTATTTTTAAATTCATGTTTTACAATAAGGGACAATTCCCTCAGGAAGAGTCCCCGGGTCTAGTGATTAGATTATTAATAGAATACATCAAAGGAGGTTCTAAATACAGCACTGCCTAATAGAGGATATACATCAAGCCAGCCTTTTTAATCCTGCATCATTTGCCGCCTTTACAGCTTTTCTGAATTCTTTGCCGGTTAATCTTCTGTCAAGCGGAGGATGGTCCTGTGCTTTGTAACAGGGATAATACTGGTCCATAATATTTGTATATGTTTCAGGAGAAATTTCACCAGCAAGAAATGTTACAATTTCTTCTGTCCCTGCCAGACCTTCAGGCAGGACAAGATGTCTGACCAGTAATCCTCTTTGGGCAACACCTTTTTCATCCATAACCAGATCACCAACCTGTCTGTGCATCTCTTTAATCGCTGCTTTTGCAACAGCTGGATAGTCTTCAGCCTTTGAATACTTCTGGGCAACTTCAGGGCTGGAATATTTGAAATCAGGCATGTATATATCAAAAACACCATCAAGCAGCCTTATCGTTTCCAGTGATTCGTATCCTCCACAGTTATATACCAGAGGCACTTTCAGACCCCTGTCAATTGCTATCTCAAGAGATGTAAGTATCATCGGGACCTGGTGAGTTGGAGTTACGAAATTAATATTATGACAGCCGTAGTTCTGTAAGGTTGTCATTATATCTGCCAGCGCTTCAAAAGACATTTCGTGTCCCTCATCACCGTGGCTTATTGTCCAGTTTTGGCAGAAAAGACAGCCCAGGCTGCAGTGTGTTAAAAAAATAGTCCCTGAACCGTGAGATCCGACAAGAGGGGCCTCTTCACCGAAATGGGCGTTCCAGCTTGAGACAAAGGGTTTGTCACCTGTGCGGCAGAAACCAGTTTCACCTCTGGTCCGGTCAACGTTGCAATTTCTTGGGCACAACGTGCAGCTTCTTAAAATATCTTCCGCAGTATGGATTTTCTCTTTGAGGGCTTTTTTAGTAAGTCTTAAGTATGAAGGCTGAAAATTCATGTCTGAAATAATTTCTTGACTTGTCTTTCGTATTTGTTATATTAAGTATGTTCTTATGATACATATCGGTTCATGCAATTCTTTAATAATATATAGTATTTTTCATATCAAGGTGAAGTAATGGGACATAATACTGCTTCAGGAAAAACGACATCCTGTAATCAGACAAACAGGAATGGTAAAGCCATCGAGGCAAAAGCATGTCAAAAGGAGCTACCAGACCCTGACAAGGTTTATAGGCATTTTTTTGATAGTTCCGATGATATGCTTTGCATAGCAGGACTGGACGGATTTTTCAAACTCATTAACCCGGCATTTGAGAAGATGCTCGGATTTTCAAAAGAAGAACTCTTTTCAAAACCCTTTTATGAATTTGTTCATCCTGATGATCGTGAGGCAAATATCTCAGAAGTCCGCAGTTTAAGTGAAGGTGAGCAACTTACTTTTTGTGAGCACAGATATATATGCAAAGACGGTTCTTATAAGTGGCTTGCATGGGCATCAAAAACTGATGTTAAAGAAGGGCTTGTATATGCTGTTGCAAAAGACATCACAGAGAGAAAGGAACTTGAAGACGAAATCCATTCTCTGAAGAAACATTTCTTTGCACCAGAACTTGAACATAAAGCGGCATTTACTCCGATTATCACACGAAGTAAAAAAATGATAACTGTCTTCCATTATATCGAAGCAGTTGCAAGGTCGCAGCGGCCTGTATTGATAACCGGTGAAACCGGTGTTGGAAAAGAGCTGATTGTTAAGGTTCTTCATCAAATCAGTGGTTTGAATGGGGAACTTGTTTCAGTAAATATTGCCGGGCTTGACGATATGATGTTTTCTGATACTCTTTTTGGGCATAAAAAAGGGGCCTATACCGGAGCTGAAACAGAACGGAATGGACTCATACACAAGGCTTCTGAAGGGACTCTGCATCTGGATGAAATAGGAGACCTGAATGAACAATCGCAGGTAAAACTCCTTCGCCTTCTGGAAGAGAAAACGTATTATCCGCTTGGTTCTGATACGCCCCTGAAAAGCCGGACACGTATTATTGCCAGTTCTAATAAGGATATCGCAAAGCAGGTGGCTGAAAGCAAATTAAGGCAGGACCTTTATTACAGGCTCTGTACACACCATATTCATATTCCGTCTCTGCGTGCAAGGATTGAGGATATTCCTTTACTGCTTGATTACTTTATTGAAGAGGCATCAAAATCCATGGATAAGAGGAAACCTCAATTATCACGTGAATTGATTATGCTTCTCTCCAATTATCAATTTCCAGGAAATATCCGCGAGCTTCAGGCAATGGTACACGATGCTATTGCACAGCATGATAAAGGGGATTCTTTTCTGGATCACTTTAAGCGGTATATAAAACAAAAAGGTGCGGCATTTCAAAGTGATCAGAAGATAACGGAACGTAATGAGGCATTATTTGATTTTTTTGGACATTTCCCAACATTGAAAGACGCAGAGAATTACCTTATATCAGATGCATTAAAGCGTTCTGAAGGAAACCAGGGCATTGCCGCATCATTGCTGGGTATTTCACGTCAGGCACTCAACCGCAGATTAAAGCGAAAAGATTAAACCTCAAGACCTGCAACAATTGTTTCATCTGCAACATTTGCTTCTGTCTAAACAGTTCTTTTATTACAGTTCATTTCCCATTTATAACCTGATTTGTCTGTTCATATCAATACAACCCCGACATAAAGAAAGTTATTTGAATGGTGATGTAACGTATTGAAATTAAGGAGAAATGAATATGGCTATTTGTTCAAGTTCTGGTAGGTTTTTTGCAATATGTCCATCAAACAGATTGATAATCATAAAGTTGTGGGTAAATGAGTGACCATGAATAAACATGTAAGAATGAACATCTTAGTCTTTATAAGAATTCTCACCATATTCATCCTTATCACATCGGGGTGTGGAAGCAATGACAGTGAAAAAATTTGGTTAGATGATAGTTTTGGAAAAGATGGAATAGTTACCACTTTTTTAGAAGAGCCCTTTAGCATAGGCAAAGCAATCGCAGTTCAGTCAGATGGGAAAATTGTATTAGCAGGTTCTGTAGTCTTTAGCAGTGAAATTTCCATTGTTAGATATAACACAGACGGCAGTCTTGATACGACCTTTGGTACAAATGGGATAGTAACAATTCCTGAAACATCATTGTTAGCTAATAACATTGTAGTTCAGCTGGATGGAAAAATAATTATAGGAGCATCAGACCTCTTCAGATTTAATACAGATGGCAGTACGGATACGACCTTTGGCGATAAAGGAGTTGTGAAACTGCCAAAAGGATTGGTTGAAGTTATTGCAATACAGTCCGATGAAAAGATAATTGTTGGAGGCTCTGATTCTGCTCTTGTCAGATATAATGAAGATGGAAGTCTGGATGTAAGTTTTGGCTCAAATGGTATTGTCACGATGACTTCGCTAGTAAGCATTCCCAATGATATTGTGCTTCAGTCAGATGGAAAAATAGTAATTACCGGATATACTGGATCTACTCCTGGAGACTTCAGTGTCGTGAGGTATAACACAGATGGTAATGTTGATACAAGTTTCGGTTCGAACGGAATAGTCAATTCATATATAGATGGCAGCTATGCCACAAACCTTGCGATACAAGCAGATGGAAGAATAATAGTTGCGGGTAATCATGCCATCTTAGTGAGATATAAAGCTGATGGAAGTCTGGATACCGCCTTTGGTACAGACGGGATAGTCACTATGACCGAAGAGCTAAACTCTATAACTGATTTTGTTTTGCAGTCTGATGGAAAGGTTGTTATAACAGGATATACTGGAAATTTTGGCGTTGCAAGATATCACACAAACGGAGAAATTGATACAGAATTCGGTGAGGGTGGGATTATAGTCACTGATATTCAAGAATACAGGGACAAGCCTGCAGATATTATTATACAATCGGATGGGAAAATTTTAGTGGGAGGGACAAGTTGTTATGAACGATATGGTTGTGGTTTTGCACTCGTCCGCTATTTGCCATAGAATTACTGATTATGATCTATCAATATGGCCGGAATTATAATTGGATTGTAAATGAGTTGAGTAATAATATCCTGGAATGGTTATGAGAAACTTAGACATTATGAATTAATTGGGGGGTGGTTATATGCTTGTACTGGTTGTCCTTTTCATACTGATTCTGGTTTGCGGAATATGGATATTCATCTCAAGCATGTCCAAAATTGAACCTCCGACATGCGGGCGAACATGAAAGGAGAATGTTATGAAAAAAGCATCATTAAGTTTTCTGATAATGATTTTATTAACCATAATTATTTACTCACTATCTGACATAGTGCATGCAATCCCTGGTCTAGGAAATTTGGGGCCTGGACCCAGGGTACGAATTAATCATGTAATCAGAATAGCACCACGGCCTCCGGGCTGGCCCCAAATGTGGCTGGCAAGAGAGATCATTAAGTCATTTAATGAACATGAATTGATAGAAGAAAGCTCAGCGAGTGAAACAGAGGATGAACTGTTTGACTTTCCGGCAAATACAAATGATGTGATAAAGTTTTCAGTCTCATTTAACAAAAGAAAACTTAAGGGGTGTGTTCTTGAATTTGAAAAGAAGAAGGACTTTGAGACAATTCAGGAGCATTATCTTGATCTGAATAAAAACAATGAACTTCACACATGGTCTTTGGTTAAAGATAACATCCTTGTAGTAATTGATGGCGCTATGCCTTATAAAGAGATCCAGGATTATGAAGCTATGCTAAAGGACATGAAATAGCTGAAAAATTAACCAAATACAAGGCACCTTCTTCTTTCCTACCGGTGGCAAGGTCATATAATCACTTTCCCCATTCTCCATTTTCTCATAACCACACGCCGTAAGTAATATAGGTCGGAAAATATTAATTTAACCCGTTATTTATCAGGCAGTTACCTGAATATTATTTAAAATTAAAGTCTTATGCAGAATATCTCGTATATATATATAGGGATATTCATATGATGTATTTTGTTGATTGCTCAGTAATTTCTTAGAGATTACCAAAAAGGGGCAATTACGATTTCTGCCTGATGCATTTATGAGGTCAGGTTAAATAATGGGAATGTCAACTGTGGATAAAGATAATATGAAAACAATAACAAAGGGAAGCATATTCCTGTCGCCTTTGTTCAGACGCTTCCTCATGCCGATCATCCTGACCATGATGGGCTTTACTTTTGCAGTTTATTTCTTTGCTGTACCGTATTTAAAAAATCTTGTCTACTCACTTGAAGAAAGATCGGTAAAGACCAATCTTCAAAACATTCACAAACTTATTGAAGCGAACTCGCTGGCTATTGATGCATATAAGCAGTCGGTTACATCTGCTCACAAACGACAGCTGAAGAACATAACCCTTTTTATGGACACGTATCTGAACAATAAATTGAAACAGGTTCAGTATGGAATAATCTCAGAGGACGAAGCGCAGATGACTGCACTGGAAGAGCTCAGGACGTTCAGATATGGCAAAAACGACTACGTATGGGTGGCCGATTACCAGAGTTTTTATCTATCCCATCCGGACCCCAAAATGAATATGGAAGATTTCTCAGAGGTGAGGGACGTTTTCGGCAATTATGTTCTTGCTCCCCTGGTCCAGCACGCAATAGAAAACGGGGAAGGGTATAATTCATTCTGGTGGCAGCGTCTTGAAAACGATTTGCCTGCTGAAAAACTTACCTATGCAAAATTATTTCCCGAGTGGGAATGGGTGATCGGTACAGGTGTTTATCTGGATGATCTGGAAATTGAAGTTATAATGCGTAAGGAGAAAATGATTGAGGAATTACGGCAGATTCTTAAACAGATCACGATTGCCAAAACCGGTTACATGTATATTTTTGATGCGTGGCACAATATCATTATTCATCCGGATTCTGAACTTGAAAATATGAATATGTCATCATGGGAAAATCCGATCACAGGTAATAAACTCGCAATGGACCTGATAGCGGCAACGCACAGCGATAATAATAAAGTTGAATATAAGTGGAACCGGCCTACTGATCAAGGAAGCTATATCTATGACAAAATTGACTGGGTTACCCATGTGGATGATTTTGACTGGTACGTGGTGGCCTCGGTGTATACGGATGAACTGAACACCTCATCAATTCTTCTCAGAAATCGAATTTTTATCCTGGCTGCGGGGGTAGTTATACTTTCGATCATAATTGTTTCCCTGCTTATGAGCAGACTGCTTAATCCCATCCGTCGGCTCTCATACACGGCTGGTAAGGTTAAAGCCGGGGACCTGACTGCACAAAGCGATGTAAAAGGAAATGATGAGATCGGTTTTCTTGCAAAGGCATTTAATGCTATGATTTCCCAGCTACGTGAAACAATCGAGAATCTGGACTATAAGGTGATGGAGCGAACCACGGACCTTAACAGGGCGAATGAGGAATTAATTGTGACTGTTGGAGAACTTGAACAGCATAATCAGGAAGTGACACAGTTGAACTGGATGGCGGAAAAACTTAATGCCTGTGATACTCTGGATGAGATGTACCTGGTTATTGTGGAATGCATGTCTGCATTGTTCCATATGGCAAACGGGGTACTCTACATGTCTTTCACTGATGATTATAAAGAAGAGTATCTCCGACCTGTTGCAAAATGGGGAAAGCACCACCATCCTGTTTCTGAGCATCCATTAGACATATGCAGGTCTTTCCAGAAAGGCAAAGTAATTTTATCTGATGTAAAGCAGGAGACTGATAGAACCTGTCATCATATTCATGGTGAACCGCCTTATGTATCGCTCTGCGTGCCTCTCATCGGAAAGAATGAAATAATCGGCCTGATTCATCTGCAGTTTTCCGGTACAGAGCAGGAAGTGCATACCATGAGGAACAAGAATATATTTGAACACTGGAAGACTCTTGCAAAATCAGCCTCTGACCATATTGCCATGGCTCTGTCCAACACCAAACTGAGAGAGAAACTACAGTACCTCTCGGTGAGAGATGGTTTGACTGGTCTGTATAACCGGCGTTACATGGAAGAAACACTGGAACGTGAATTCAAACATGCAGAACGAAACACAAGACCGGTCAGCATCATAATCCTGGATGTCGATTTCTTTAAGAAATTTAATGACACCTATGGACACAAAATAGGGGACATTGTTCTGATTGAACTGGCGAATCTGCTCACTAATACCATTCGTAAAGGGGATGTTGTTTGTCGGTATGGCGGCGAGGAATTCCTGATTATCCTTCCGGGAATACCTGCGGATAAGGCCAGTGACCGGGCTGAGAAGATACGGAAAGAGGTGGAATTTGGTTTAAAGATAGAGCACAATAAGAAATCGCTGCCAATAACAATTTCTCTGGGTACGGCAGCATTCCCTGAAAACGGCAACTCTCACGAAGAAGTTCTGAAAGCTGCAGATGATGCTCTTTATAAAGCAAAAGCGCAGGGCAGAAACATTGCTGTATTGGCATAATATTCATATAAAAAAGTGATCGAGAGTCCCAGGGGATATGAGGTAAATAAGCGCTGTCAGTAAATACGTAGTCCCAGAGCTTTTACTTTTTCCTGCCAGGTATCTGAAACGGCCATTTTTTGTGCCCTGGATATGAGAGGATGATCCGAGTTTTTCAGGTTATATACCAACCCTACCGGTACACCAATCTCTTGCATGCCGTTAATATCAAGAATTTTTATATTCCGGCCTGTAAAATTGGGCAATGCACCAAATCCGATATATCCCTTGCCATCTAATGCCCCCTGCATAAGAGTCATGGTCACATGATTATCTTTTTTTCGAATAACGTCAAATGTAATTTTATTAAATACAGGATACGCTTTTTTAAGAAAACCTAACATGGCCTCGGACGGTTCACGTCCTATTGTTATTATCGGAAGATTGACTTTATCGTCTATCTCTGACCAGTTTTTAATTTTTTTTGTGAACATATCTTTCAATTGCTGATAACTTATGGAAGAAATACCGATATGCTCAGAAATTGCGAAAGCGAGAGGAACCCTTGCGAGAAAAATCTCTCCTCTCCCATCGAGCTCTTCTTTTGTGCATGGTCTGCCTGTCCTGCCAAACAGATAAAGGTCACTCCATTGAAGGCCCCCTGCATGTTTTATGGAATTTTCCGGTGATTCTCCGCCTCCAATAAGAGGCAGAAATGCTCTGACAACTTTGGCGCTTGGTCCTGCTCCCTGAATCATCAGATCCTGAGCATGAACACAAACCGGTATGAACAAAAAAAACAGAATAACAGAATTCTTTACCATTGCTCCCACCACTCTTCGTGAGAAGAACAAAGTTCTTCTCATGGAGTTCACATGAATTCAGCATTATGTGAACAGTTAAATATAACACATCATGTAAAAAATGATATAAATAATTATATATATGGAGATCGGAGCATATGGATGTGCATTATTTCCATCGTTGCTTATACGTGGCCATAAGCCTTGTGACAGCCAGTTTATTTAATCTGTTTGCTTTTTTATTCATCCCCTTTTGCTCATATATTTCAGCCAGTGCAATTATAACTTCAATATCTGGATCAGGAGCAATAAAGGCTTTTTCCAGCTCTGTTAATGCCAAGTCAATTTTCCCCTGCCTGTAATAGGTCAGACCAAGTCCTGATATGGCTTCATCTGAATCCGGGTTGATTTTTAATGCCTTCCTGAACGCAGTTTCAGCCATACCATATTTTTCAGATCCGTGCAGGGCAAAACCCAGTCCGATCTGGGCGCTGGTTATGTCCGGCATCAGTTTCGCAGCACTGGAAAATTCTCTGACGGCCGGTCCATACATTTTCTTCGACAGCATGATCCTGCCGTAATTAATCCTTCTGATGTATTCTTTCTCTTCTTTGCTCTTTATGGCTGTTTCTTTTGGCTTAAGCGACTTTATAAACGCAGTCTTGTCCCACTCTTTAAGAAGGAGTTTTATGTTACCCTCAACAAGTTCCCTGATACGATAGGTGTAGGGTATGACTTCATGGAGTCTGCCGTCTGAGTCTGAAATAACGACCAGTGGCATCATAAAGACACCGTATCGATTATATATGTTTTTTTCTCTGTCATTATAGACCTTAATGTTTTTGGCAGACTTGTTTATATACGTCTTCACTGTATCGGTCTCCCTGTTGTCGCTGTAAATGCCGATAATGTTGATTTTTGACTTATATACGTCTGCCAGATCAGACAGGGTTGAAAGAAGGGCGAGAGAACGTTTTTTTCTAAAGTCGGGTCTGATTGAAAAAAACATGATAACACCGGGTTTCCCTTTACCAGGTGTAAAGTCCTGTAGTGCAGAACCATTTATGGTAGACAGGTTTATTGGCGGCAGTATATCACCGCTTTTAAAATTGCGAAGTGTGGCAGATTCTTCGGCCCAGGCGAAATTATTGGTGACCGATACTATACATAGCACGGTTATTATAACAATAAGGCCGGCTGTTAACCTGTTCCTGCTTATATTCACGATGTCCTGGCTCATTTCTCTTGCTCTATAAAAACATGTTAGTTCCCGGGTTTAACCGGTTATAATTCTCAGCAAAATTCCCTGCCAGGTAATGATTTCTGCCGTCTCCGCTTCAATCATTAATGCTGCCCCGAAACATTCATCACCCTGTTAATTAAATGAATTTCTCCAAGCGCCGCTTCAGGGTTGTTTATTTTGTATTGTTCCCATTAATATGACACCTGATGCAGAGCATCATCATTTCATCTGCTGCCAGAAATTTATCAAATTCGGATGAGTGAGGGTTATGACAGCTGACACATGTAAATTGACGGTCATGATTGACCGGATCTTCCGGGCCGGATACAGGATGTCCCATGATCGGATGATTGTTTCCCAGTTTCTCAATTTTCGGATGGCATATATAACATGTACTGATAATATCCCTGGGTAGAAAAACCCGGGAATTACTGCCATGTGGATCATGACAGCCCGTACATCCATCCTTAATTAGTGGTTTGTGCACTTTGTTTTTCTCCATCATCTCCTGCAGATCATGGCAATTGATACACATGGTGGAGACTTCCATTAGCAGAAGATTCTTATCATTAGATCCATGCGGGTCATGGCACATGATACATCCCTGCATCGCCACAGGTCCATGAACATATTTATATTGATCGTGTTCCTGTTTTTTATCTTTATGGCAATCGTAGCATAACGGAGCAACTGCCATTCCTTCCATGATAACAAATTTGATCGGGCCGTTAATTGAATAGTCGGTCTCCACAGCTTCAGCCTGATGGCAGTTCAGGCATTCCCAGTTAACTCCGGCTGCCTTATGTTGAAATTCAATGCCTGAAAACTTCTGTTTATGGCATGGAAAACAGATGCTTTCTGCAGGTGAGACCGGTTGTTTATCATTTTCCTGTACCTCCAGGCGGTGACAGGCAAGACAGGGCTCTTCATTTCTTTCAGTATGAAAGGTATTAAATTCATATTCTTCAGGTACGAGTTCCTCTTCGAACGTCGATGCATAAAACAGATCTTCCTTAAAAAGGAGATGGTCTCCGTCTACAACACTCACCAGGCTGCTAACCCCATATTCAAGAGGTATGCGGACATGGACCGATTCAGTATATTCATTCAGGATGAGTTTATCAGATGCCACAGGCTTATTGTTGATCGTTATGATGAGGTTTTCAATAGGTCCGGCTATTGTCCCTATCCAGGTAATGTGAGACTCAGAAGACCAGATTTTCCGTATTTCCCGGTGTTCAGCATTTGCTGTAGAATCAGACATGAAAAATATTATTACGGTGAAAACAATAAGAAGCACCTTCACCATCATACGTACAGACCTTTCAGAGTGTTTATTCATGATGTGCAGCGCCTTCTTGTGGCGAGGTTGGTAATCTTAATGATTTTATATGATTCATTTCCATCTTTGATCATACATGGTCATCAACCTGGTGATGGCCAGTTTATTTAATCTGTTGGCTTTTTTATTATCTCCCTTAAGTTCATATATTTCAGCCAGGGCGATGATAACTTCAAGACGCGGGTTCGTAGTGATAAAAGCGTCTTCCAGTTCGTTTAATGCAGTGTCTATTTTCCCCTGTTTGTAATGGATCAGGCCGGTTCCGGCAATAGCCTCATCTGAATCCGGATTGATTCTTAATGCCTCCATGAACGAAGCTTCAGCCCTGTCATATTCTTCAGATGTAAGCAGGGCAAAACCCAGCTCCAGGTGGGCACTTATTAAATTGGGCATCAGTGTCACAGCATTGGAAAATTCCCTGGCTGCCTGCCCTAACATTTTCTTCGACATCATTATCCTGCCGTAATTGATCCTCCTGATGTATTCTTTCTCCTTCTCACTCTTTATTTCGGGCTGTTTCGGTTTGAGCGACTTGACAAAAGTGTCCCTGTCCCACTCTCCCAGCAGGAGCTTTATATTGCTCTCAATGATTTCCCTGATACGGAAGGTATATGGTATGACTTCATGGAGTCTGCCGTCTGTATCTGTTATAACAACCAGGGGCATCATAAAGACGCCGTACTGATTATGTATACTTTTATCTCTGTCATTATAGACCTTTATTTTTATGGAAGACTTTTCAATATAGGTCTTCACAATATCTGTCTTTATCTTGTCACTGTAAATGCCAAAGATGTCGATCTTTGTCTTATACGTGTCTGCCAGGTCGGACAGCGTTGAAAGAAGGGCAAGAGAGCGTTTTTTTCGAAAATCAGGTCGTATTGAAAAAAACATGATAACGCCCGGTTTCCCTTTGCCGGGGGTAAAGGCCTGCGGCGCCGGATCATTTATGGTAGACAGATTAACAGGCGGCAGTTTTTCCCCATGTTTGAAATTGCGAAGAGTGGCAGTTTCTTCAGCACCGGCAAAATTAATGGTGAATATTACGATAAACAGGGCAGCAATAACAACAAACAGTCCGGCCGTCAATCTGTTCCATACTGTGCCCCCTGTATGTTCCTTCATTATTTCCTCCTGATAATTAATTATTCTTTACCGGACCCAGCCGGTCATATTTTTTTGGTTTATGGCAACCCACCACACAACCTCCGCCTGTATCTGTTTTTGTATACTTAAGCGAAATAGTGAACCTTTTCTTAAACGGAATTTTCTCCCGAATATGTTTTTCCTGATCAGAGGCATGAATGTTATGGCATGTATTGCAGTTTCTGCCGTTCTTTTTGCGGTTCACATGGAGAAAATGGAGGTTCTCTCTGCCGTTTCTAAAGCCAGTAAAAGTGGATTTGCTTTTAAGGACGGTTTCCGGAGCATGACAACTGAAGCAGAGGGAGAAATTCTCAATATTAAATTCGTTGGCATATTTTTTTGAAAATTTGGCTCTCAGAAGGTCATGGTTATCAGAGCCATGAGGCAGGTGGCATTGAGCACAGTCGTCAGTGCGGATAGGTCCGTGCTTGTACATGCTGCCGGTTATCAGCTCTTTCATTTTTTGATGGCATGTGTAACAGATGTCGGATAAAGGAGCTTTAAGCTGTTTTTTGTTGTTTGTCGAATGAGGAGTATGACAGACTGTGCAATCGCCTTTGAGAACAGGATCATGCTGGACCGTCCCCTCTTCAATCCAGTAAACAACCTCGGGGTCAAGTTTTCTGTGACATTCCAGACATAATTCCTTGATGGGCTTCTCTACTGGTACATAACTGCCATTTTCGTCCTTTTCGCTGCGCAGGTGATTGATGGTTTCAGACCCGTGCGGGTCGTGGCAGATTTTACAGTCTTTTGCTACCGGTTCATGGACATGATCATTCTGAAATTCATCTTTTCTAACGGAGTGACAGTTAAAGCAGAGGTCATTTCCGCTATCTGATAATAACCACTTATTCTCTGATATATGAGGTACGTGACAGACAGTACAGTCTCCTGATTCAACCGGTTCATGCAATACCTTGTGGCTGGTAAAGACTTCCCCATGGCACCCTGCACAAAGTCCCGCTATGGTCTCCCTTTTCAGGTGGTACTCAAGATTTGATTTATGCGGATCGTGGCAGGATGTGCATTCCCCTTTCAACACCGGAAAGTGCACAACTGCCTTCTCTTTGGTCATTTCCTCAGCCTCGGTATGACATGAAAAACAGAGGGTGGCCCCAAAGTGTTTGAGGAAGTTTTTTTGCTCACTGCCATGCGGATTATGACATTCAACACAGAGACCTGCCTGAAACGGACCGTGAAGGAATTTGCCCTCGTCAAATCCGGGATGGCATTCATTTGTGATACAAGTTATTTGCTGGGTTACTTTTTTATACGAATATATATTGTTCTTAGCAGGGTGACAGAGCGCGCAATCTCTGGTTAAATTACTTTCGCTGTGCAGGTAATAAGGGGTAAAATCATCAGGATAGGCAGTTTCAGAATCTTTATCCGTAACTAATATTTCAATAGTGTCGAATGTACCTGATGCATCTGACAGGCTTATGGTGTTCCTGCCCTTTGTCAGCTTTACTTCGAGTTGAAAGTAATTGTCAGCAGGAGTTACTTCATGTTTTCTTTTACCTGCACTGTTTTCTACAGTAACAGAATGATTCTGCTTATCATCTGTTTTTCCTATGATGCCGATCTCTGAAGCAGTTACAACAGATTTATCGGCAGGGTAGATAAAATATGCTGATTTTGCGTTAACTGTCTGAACATAAACAATACTGATAGCAAAGACCAGTGTTAAAAAGATAATTAATTGTTTTATTTTAATCATGATAATAAGTAATACGTAATGTATATATATATATCGGCTATTTGCAGAAAATATTGAGAAAGACCGGAAAGAAAAAAGATTATCTGCTAATTGTTTGATAAAAAAGAGAAATTAAGGATTTAAGGATTCAAGTGAATGCAAGAATGATACAGAATAATTAATAAAATGCGTCAGACATTCCCGTGGTCTGTTAAGCGGGAATTCAGAGTGTATAAATACAGGGCTAGATTCCGGCTAAAGGATTGCCGGAATGACATATTTGTTTTGGACACCTGGCAGCTCTTCTGCGGGGTGCTCGATTTTTATCAGTTTACTCGGACCCTTGAATCCTGGAATCCTAGAACCCTTTTTAAACAATTTATTGTTTAACCGGCAAGCCGTTTTTTCGTCCATTCAATCAGCCCTCCGGCCGAGATGAGTTCCTGCATGAAAGGAGGAATCGGTTTGGCAGTGTATTGCTCGCCTTTGGTAATATTCTTTATTAGACCATTGTCTGCATCAATTTCAATTTCATCACCTTCGCTTATATTATCAGCTGCATCTTCAGACTCAAATATTGGCAGACCGATGTTAAATGAATTTCTGTAAAAGATACGGGCAAAGCTTTTTGCAATAACCGCCTGCATGCCAGCAGCCTTGATCGCGATAGGCGCATGTTCTCTTGAGGAACCGCAGCCGAAATTGGCCCGGGCTATTATCATGTCGCCCTGTTTCACCTTTGAAGGAAAATCCTTATCTGCATCTTCCATGACATGTTTCGCAAGTTCTGCAGGATCAGACGTATTTAGGTAACGTGCAGGGATAATCGCATCTGTATCTATGTTGTCACCGAATTTCCATACCTTACCTTTGAATATCAATTTATATCCTCCGGAAAAATAAGTTAGAAGTAAGAACCAAGAAGTAAGAACTTCTGACTCCTAACTATTTAAATTTCTCACGTTTAATTTCTAACTTCTCACTTTAAACTTCACACTTCATCAGGTAATGCTATTCTGCCCTTTACCGCAGTGGCAGCTGCAACCGCAGGATTGGAGAGATACACTTCACTGCCCGGATCTCCCATCCTGCCAACGAAATTTCTGTTAGTCGTGGCTATTGCCTTTTCACCTTTGGCAAGGATACCCATATGGCCGCCAAGGCAGGGTCCGCATGTGGGCGTTGAAAATACCGCTTCAGCATTTACAAATATCTCTGCCAGACCTTCTTTCATGGCCTGCAAATAAATCTCCTGTGTAGCAGGAATGACTATCATTCTTGTATTGGGACTGACTTTCTTGCCCTTGATTACTTCAGCAGCTTCACGCATGTCCTCAATCCTGCCGTTTGTGCAGGACCCAACAACAACCTGGTCGATTGTTACTTCTGCGAGCTCAGATGCCGGTTTTGTATTTGAGGGCAGGTGAGGGCAGGACACTGTCGGCTCAATCCCTGAGCAGTCATATTCCCTGACATCAACATATTCAGCATCTTTGTCAGATGTATAAAATGTATATTTTCTTTTTGCCCTCCCTTTAACATACTCTTCAGTAACATCATCAGGCACGATGATCCCGTTTTTACCGCCTGCCTCAATTGCCATATTGCACATGGTCAATCTGCCTGACATTGGCAGAGAGCTGATGGCTTCACCCTCTATCTCCATGGCCCTGTACAGAGCTCCGTCAACACCTATATCACCTATGGTGTGGAGGATGAGGTCTTTGCCGCTGACCCATTTATTTAATTTTCCGTAATACACAAACTTCATTGACTCAGGGACCTTGAACCAGCATTCACCTGTTGCCATTGCCGATGCTACATCAGTTGAACCTACACCGGTTGAAAAGGCCCCGAGAGCACCGTACGTGCATGTATGACTGTCAGCGCCAATAACCAGATCACCGGGCAGCACGATACCCTGTTCAGGGAGCAGGGCATGTTCAACTCCCATCCTGCCCACTTCAAAATACAGGCTAAGATCATGTTCCCTTGAAAATTCCCTCAACATCTTGCACTGTTCAGCTGCCTTGATATCTTTCTGCGGAGCAAAATGGTCAGGAATGAAAGCTATTTTATCCTTGTCAAAAACATCCTTAGCGCCGATCTTTTTAAACTCCTTAATCGAGATCGGTGCAGTAATGTCATTGGCAAGAACTACATCCAGTTTTGCATTTATAAGCTCTCCGGCTGAGACTCGGTCTTTACCTGAATGCGCAGACAGAATTTTTTCTGTTATGGTCACGTATCCTCCAGCTTACTGATAACTGATTCAATTTATTGAGAAATGTGAATAAAAATATTACCTGAAATTATTGGGAATAGTCAAATAATTTACAGACGAACAGGGACACATCCCTTGGGATGTGTCCCTGTTTTTTTTGTTAAATTATGGATGTTTTTTCCCTGCGGCAAGTTTGTTTAACGCATTAATATAAGCCTTCGCAGATGCGGTAATAATGTCCGTGTCAGCACCATGTCCACTCACTGATCTGTCAGCCTCTTCAAGAGTACACACCACTTCACCCAAAGCGTCTGTTCCTCCGGTAATGGCCTTGACCTCGTATTTCTGAAGCCTGCTTTTTGTTTCTGAAATTGATGCTATGGCCATAAACACAGCATCAACAGGGCCGTCTCCCTGCATGGTTTTTTCTATGACCTGATCACCAACTTGAAGTTTGACCGTGCCTTCTGGTTTTTTGCCCATTCCGGCTGAAACAAACATATCAATTAAACTGTAGGTCTCAGGGACCATGGTAAATTCTTCAGATACAATGGCCTCAAGGTCCTCATCGAATATTTCCTTTTTCTGGTCTGCAACTTTTTTAAACCTTTCAAATGCGCTGTTAATTTCATCATCGGTAAGTTCATATCCAATCTCTTTCAGTCTTGTCCTGAACGCATGTCTGCCTGAATGTTTTCCCAGTACAAACCGTGTTTTATGAAGACCGATAGTTTCGGGAGTGATGATTTCATACGTTGTTTTCTCTTTTAACAGCCCGTCCTGATGAATTCCTGATTCATGGGCAAAGGCGTTTGCACCTACTATTGCCTTATTTGGCTGTACACTCATGCCCGTTATTTTTGTCACAAGTCTGCTGCTGCGCATTATTTCTTCTGTCTTTATATTTGTAACAGCGTTGAATATGTCTTTCCTTGTCTTTATGGCCATAACCACTTCTTCCATGGAGCAGTTGCCGGCCCGTTCACCTATACCATTAATTGTACATTCAATCTGCCCTGCACCGTTCAGCACGGCAGAAAGTGAATTGGAAGCAGCAAGCCCCAGATCGTTATGACAATGGACTGCAATCACGGCCTTATCAATATTCTTCACGCGGTCATGAATTTCCTTAATCATTGCCCCGAATTCACTCGGGATGATATATCCAACAGTGTCCGGAATATTGACTGTCAAAGCTCCTGCTTCAATCACTGCCTCAACCACATCACACAGATACCCAATTTCTGTGCGGGTGGCATCCATTGGTGAAAATTCAACGTCATCCACAAAGCTCTTTGCCAGCTGCACCATCTCAACAGACTTCTTCAGGGCTGTTTCACGATCTACCTTAAACTGATATTTCAGGTGTATATCTGAAGTGGAGTGAAAAGTATGTATCCTTTTCCTGGGGGCATCCTTGACCGACTCCCATGCCCTGTTAATGTCCTCTTCCTTTGCCCTTGCAAGGCTGCAGATCACCGGGCCTTCAACTTCACCTCCAATGGTTTTGATGGCCTCAAAATCGCCGGGAGAAGCTATGGCAAACCCTGCCTCTATTATGTCTACCCCGAGACGTGCAAGCTGTTTGGCAACCTGGAGCTTCTCTCCAGTGTTCATCGATGCTCCGGGTGACTGCTCTCCGTCTCTTAAGGTTGTATCAAATATTCTGATCGTTCTCATTTCACGGCTTCCTTTTGTTTCCTTTTCTTTCGAAATAAATATGTTCCTTCAATCAGGCCCCATAAAATGTATGACAGTGCAAACAGAAATAGTACTATTTCAGGATACATAAATATGAGAACAAAAGCCACTACTATGGCTACAAGCAGCCAGAAGGGTTTTCTTTTTTTGAAATCCAGTTCCTTAAGACTATGGAAACGGACTGTGCTCACCATCAGAACTGCCAGTAGAAAAGGCAAGCACAGTACAAATATATTTTTTTCGCCTATGCCTCCCCATATCTCATGAATAAATAAAACCAGGCAGGCAATGGATGAACCTGCTGCAGGGATGGGCAGGCCTGTAAACGCCTTGCTTTCGGTAGTGCCCATCTGTACGTTATACCGTGCAAGTCTCAATGCTCCGCAAATGACAAAAAAGAATGTAGCTCCCCATCCCAGTCTCCCAAAAGGATTTAATGCCCAGCTGTATAAGAGCACCGAAGGAGCCACTCCAAAGGCTACAAGATCAGAGAGAGAGTCAAGTTCGATACCAAATTTTGTAGTACTGTTGGTCAATCTCGCGACCCATCCGTCCAGTCCGTCAAATATATTTGCGACCAATATTGCCCAGGCGCTGTGAATATAGTCACCTTTGAATGCAGCAAGGATAGCATAGAACCCGCAGAACATCCCTCCCAGTGTGAGAGTGTTCGGTAATATGTAAATGCCTTTTCTCATTTTTAGCTTTAAGCTTTTAGCAATTAGCTGTAAGCTCCGTGGTTTTTCTTCTGTTGCTGATAGCTTGCCGCTTACCGCTAATTCGGTAATATGTAAATGCCTTTTCTCATTATTAGCTCTAAGCTAGCAGCAATCAGCTGTAAGCTCTGTATCTTTTTTTTAGTTGCTAATCGCTTACTGCTTACTGCTTACCGCTATTAAACTTTCTCCCGCTTTTACCTTGTCACCTAATTGTACCTTAACTTCGGTACCTAACGGTAGAAAAATATCCACTCTTGAACTGAACTTTATAATTCCGTATCTTTCTCCCTGGTCAAGAGTGTCTCCAGGTTTTACCCTGCATACAGCTCTTCTTGCAAGCAGACCTGCCACCTGTCTCATCATGACATGGCCATGTTTGCATTCCATGACCATGTTGATATGTTCATTTGCCTTTGACGCCTCTTCTTTAAATGCAGCCATAAATCTTCCGGGATAATATTGTACGTCTTTAACAGTGCCCTCACAAGGTACCCTGTTGACATGCACATCAAATGCATTCATGAAAATGCTTACCTCAATCATCTGCTCCTTCAGCAGCTCATCTTCATAGGTTTCTCTTATCTGAATAATTTTTCCATCAGCAGGGGAGTAGAATGAATTGATGTCAGGCATGGCATGCCTGTCAGGGTCCCTGAAGAAATACAACATGAACAGGGTAAGAACAAGCGCTACAACCGTTACCCAGTTTGCACGGAAGATAAGCGACAGGACTGTAATAACGGCAAAAAAGATAATGAAGGGATAACCTTCTTTAGCGAACTGAAACATTATCTGGGAGACATAAGAGTAAAGACATAAGAGCAAAGACAAAACAGAAATTCTTTCCTGTTTTTATTAATATCTTTTATCTTTAATCTTTGTTCTTTTGTCTGATAAATTATCATGCTTTGGATTTATCTACCAGTTTGCCTTTTTTGAGCCACGGCATCATGGACCTCAGTTTGCCACCCACTTTTTCAATAGAATGACGTTCCCCCTTTTTTGTAAGGGCATTAAATACAGGTTTGTTTGCCTTGCACTCAAGCATCCACTCCCGTGCAAATTCACCGGACTGAATTTCACCAAGGATTTTTTTCATCTCTCTCTTTGTTTTATCAGTAATAACCCTTGGACCTCTTGTGATATCACCATACTGGGCGGTATTGCTGATGGAGTAACGCATGTTTGATATGCCGCCTTCATAAAGCAGGTCAACGATTAACTTGGTTTCATGCAGACACTCAAAGTATGCCATCTCCGGCGCATAGCCTGCCTCTACCAGTGTTTCATATCCGGCTGTAATGAGTGAAGTAAGACCTCCGCATAAAACAACCTGTTCCCCGAAGAGGTCGGTCTCTGTTTCTTCACTGAAAGTGGTCTCGATAATTCCTGCCCTGCCGCCTCCAACAGCAGATGCGTAAGCAAGGGCAATTGCTTTGGTCTTTTTGGAAGGGTCCTGGTGGATAGCTATAAGACAGGGTACGCCGCTTCCTCTTACATACTCTGCCCTTACAAGGTGTCCCGGACCTTTTGGTGCAACCATGAATACATTAATATCCGGAGTAGGTACGATCTGGTTGAAATGAATGTTAAAACCATGGGCAAATCCAAGGCTTGTACCTTTTTTCAGGTTTGGAGCAATCTCATTTCTGTATGTATCGCCCTGGTCTTCATCAGGAAGAAGTATCATAATTACATCAGCCTTTTTTGCAGCTTCAGAAGGGATGTACGTATCAAAACCTGCTTTTTTCGCCTTGTTAAAACTCCCTCCCTTTCTTACACCAACAATTACATTAACACCGCTGTCCTTTAAATTATTGGCATGAGCATGCCCCTGGCTTCCGTATCCCATGATGCATACGGTCCTGTTTTTTAAAGTCCCCTTTGTAACATCTTTGTCATAATATATTTTCATTACTTCCTCCTGTTAAATTAGAAATTCCAGTATTCAATTAACAATATCCAAAAAATACTAACTAAAACACAATAAAACATAGTGCATTTAGCATTTTGGATTTTGTTGTTAGAAATTTATTTGGTAATTGGTATTTGTTTATTGCAATTTATTTCTTTTTTAGTCCTTCACGTGCTATTGCAACTTTGCCTGTTCTCACAAATTCCTTTATGCCGTAAGGTTTGATAATTTCGATAAAAGCGGCTATTTTTTTCTCATCTCCGGTAATTTCAACAGTAAAAGTCTGCGTTCCTGAATCGATAATCCTGCCCCGGAAGATCTCCGCGATTTTTAGAAATTCAGCCTTGTCAGATTTTCTGGGAGAGACCTTAATAAGCACCAGTTCTCTCTCCACATGGTCGATCTCCATGAAATCAACAACCTTGATAATATCTATCAGTTTGTTAAGCTGCTTTGTAATCTGCTCAACGATCCTGTCATCACCAGTTGTTATAATCGTCATAAGAGATACCGCAGGATCTATGGTCTCACCGACTGAAAGACTTTCAATATTAAACCCTCTGCCGCTGAAAAGCCCTGAAACTCTTGAAAGTACCCCGAATTTGTTTTCTACAAGAACTGATATTGTATGTTTCATTGCTCCTCCGAGATCTGTTATCCGTAATCCATTATCCGTTATTCTGATAAACAACGGTCAACGGACACCGGTCACGGATGCCGACTAATTTATTTCACAGCCTTTAATTTCCTTTTTGGTGTCTTCTTTTCTTCATCAAAAATCATCTCGTCAATAGCTGCACCTGCCGGGACCATGGGATAAACTTTTGATTTCCAGTCAACAACAAAGTCCATCATGACCGGTTTATCCTTGACTTTCAGGGATTCTTTTAAAACTGGTACTACTTCATCAGGAGTTGCTGCCCGAAGACCAACAGCTCCATATGCTTCAGCCAGCTTAACAAAGTCCGGTGTTACATCAAGGCCTGTATGTGAATAGCGCTCATTGAAAAACAGCTCCTGCCACTGTCGTACCATGCCCAGAAATCTGTTGTTCAGAATGGCTATTTTTACAGGAAGTTTATTTATAACAGCAGTAGCAAGCTCCTGTATGTTCATCTGGATGCTTCCGTCACCTGCAATATCAAAAACTGTCTCATCTGGACAGGCCATCTGGGCGCCGATTGCAGCAGGGAACCCATATCCCATGGTCCCCAGACCACCTGACGAAAGCCATGTTCTCGGTTTGTCATAATGATAATACTGGGCCGCCCACATCTGGTTTTGCCCAACTTCAGTACAGATTATTGCATTGCCCTTTGTGACTTCATAGATCTTTTCTACAACAAATTCAGGTTTGATTATCTTTTTATCAAACCTGTATTCAAGGGGCCTTTCTTTTTTCCATTTGTCAATCTGTTTAAGCCATGAACTCCTTACAGCACCCCACTGCTCCTTGTGCTTCTTCATCTCTGAAAGCAGATCCTTCAAAACATTTCTTACATCTCCTACCACAGGAAGGTCTACTTCAACATTTTTCCTGATCGATGTGGGATCAATATCAATATGAATGACTTTGGCATCAGGTGCAAATGACTCAGTCCTGCCCGTAACACGATCATCGAAGCGGACGCCAATCCCTATTATCAGGTCTGAATCCTGAACTGCTTTATTAGCATAATAGGTACCGTGCATTCCAAGCATTCCCATGGATAACTTATGAGTTCCCGGAAATCCTCCCAGGCCCATCATGGTCATGGTAACAGGTATCTTTGCTTTTTCGGCAAGTTCCTTCAGTTCCTTTGCAGCACCTGAGAGAATTACTCCACCTCCGGCCATGATAACCGGCTTTTTTGCCTTTGATATCATCTGGATGGATTGCTTGATCATCCATTTGTTGCCATGATAGGTCGGATTGTAACTTCTGATGTTTACCTGTTTCGGCCATACAAAATCAGCCATCCCTGTTGTAACATCTTTGGGTAAATCGATCAGTACCGGACCGGGTCTTCCTGTAGAGGCTATATGGAAGGCCTCCCTCACTGTCTGTGCGAGGTCTTTTACATCTTTCACAAGATAGTTGTGCTTTGTACATGGTCTCGTGATCCCAACGATGTCAGCTTCCTGAAAGGCATCATTACCAATGAGCATGGTTGGTACCTGTCCGGAAAATACAACCAGAGGAATTGAATCCATGTATGCAGTTGCTATACCTGTAACCGTGTTTGTCGCGCCCGGACCGGACGTAACGATTGCAACACCAACCTTGCCGCTGGCCCTTGCATATCCATCAGCAGCATGAACAGCTGCCTGCTCGTGGCGGGTCAGGATAAGTTCCATCCCCTTTTCATCATAAAGGTGGTCGAATATGTTGAGTACAACACCGCCGGGATACCCGTATATATGTTTAATACCTTCTTTTTTCAGGCATTCTATTAATATTTTTGAACCGTTTATTTTCATGTTTACTCCATTTTTATTTAACTTTCATTATAGCGCCTGTGCTTGCCGATGTTACAGCAGATGCATAGCGGGCAAGCCAGCCCGTAGTAATCTTGGGCCTGATAGGCTTATGTTTATTCATTCTATCTTCAACTTCTTTTTTGCTCAAAAGAAGATCGAGTTTCCTTTTTGTGATATCGATGCTTATCAGGTCTCCATCCCTGACAATGGCGATGGTACCGCCTTCCATTGCTTCAGGCGAGACATGGCCGATACAGGGACCTCTGGTACCGCCTGAGAAACGGCCGTCTGTGATCAGGGCAACAGAGTCTGCCAGTCCCATACCTGCCAGTGCAGATGTGGGGCTGAGCATTTCTCTCATTCCCGGCCCTCCCTTGGGCCCTTCATACCGTATGATTACGACATCACCGGATGTAATCTTACCTGCAAGAATGGCTTTCATTCCCGCTTCTTCCGAGTTAAATACCTTTGCCTTGCCCTTAAATTTCATCATTTTTTTACTCACTGCGCTCTGTTTTACAACCGCGCCGTCCGGTGCAAGGCTGCCCCGCAG
>CALZMZ010000010.1:0-25264 GCA_945788685.1 Thermodesulfovibrionia bacterium
TCTGGACAGCAGTCGTGATGGTATAGAGCAGATGAGCGAGACGCTTACTAATTACGAGAACATCGATGCGGTACATCTTTTTTCACATGGATCAGATGGTGCCGTGCAGGTAGGTAACTCCTGGCTCAGCAATGATACATTGAACGCTTATGCTGACTCAATCGAAGGCTGGCAAAAAACATTGACTGATGAAGCAGATATTCTTTTTTATGGCTGCGACCTTGCGAGCGGGGATGACGGACGCTCATTCATTGAAAGTCTCGGCATTCTTACCGGTGCTGATATTGCAGCAAGTACTGACCTTACCGGACTGAAGTCACGTGGCGGCGACTGGGTTCTGGAACATACATCTGGCAGTGTTGAGACCTCGGTTGCATTAAGCGGATATATGAAACAGTCATGGGATGGAGTGCTAGCCACCATTACGGTCACCAGCAATGCGGATTCAGGAGCGGGAAGTCTCAGAGATGCAATTAATAGTGCTTCTGCCGGTGATACGATCGCCTTCAATATAGGTGGAGGTGGCGCCCAGACAATCCAGCTGAACACATCGCTGACAATCACGACTCCGGTTATTATCGATGGAACAACCCAGCCCGGTTTTGCAGGCACTCCCCTGATAGAACTTGATGGAACAAATATCACAAGCCCTGATCCAAACGGTATTACCCTTCAGGCTGACAGCAGTACGATCAAGGGGCTGGTTATTAACAATTGTCCTGACGACGGTATTGAGATAGAGGGTAATAATAATTTGATTATCGGTAATTTCTTTGGTACTGACATAAGCGGTACCATTGCCCGTCCAAACACGTGGGGGATATCTGTTAAGGGAGATAACAATATCATTGGCAGTTCAGACCCGACAGAACGAAACTTGATTTCCGGAAACATCAACTGGGGAATCGGTATCTATCTGTCTGCAACCAATACTGAAATATATGGTAATTACATCGGAACTGATCTTACAGGCACAGCAGCCCTTGGAAATGGAGGGAATGGAATTGAGATATATGACAGCTCTACCAACACGATCATTGGCGGTGCTGCCCCCGGCGAAGGTAATCTGATCTCTGCAAATGGCTTGTGGGGTGTTGAGATCATCGGGAACGGTACTGATAACACGGTAATACAGGGCAACTTCATCGGAGTCGATGCTACAGGAACCGCTTCTGTAGAAATGAGTAATGGTAAAGGGGGTATAAGAAACAAAGGAAGTGCAAGCAATACAGTAATAGGCGGAACAGTAGCAGGAGAAGGTAATACAATTGCTGCAATGAAACCCGGTGCCGAAGGAATACACCTAAGCGGTGGTAATAATATTTCCATAAGAGGAAACAATATATTTAATACAGATGGAGGAGGTATTGTAATAGAAGCAGGAGTTAATGGCGATGTGACCCCCCTTACTCTTACGTCTGCGACCTATGATGGTGCTGATCTTACGGTAAACGGAACTTATACGCAACCATCAGGTGAGACACTGACGGTAGATTTTTATATCAATACCTCTCCGACTCCCGGGCAGGGCTCGGTATATATAGGATCTGGCACGATAAACACCGATGCTACAGGAACATTCTCATTAACTATTACGCCGATAAACCCGGTAACTGTGGGAGATTATGTTATTACAACGGTCTCTGATGCCCTGAATCAGACCTCAACATACAGTAACAACATACAGGCCACTGCGTCCGGAAATAATGCGCCCACAGGAGATGTCCTTATAGACAATACTACGCCGACCCAGGGTGATACCCTTACTGCTTCCAATAATCTTGCCGATGCTGACGGCCTCTCAGGCCCTATCAGCTACCAGTGGCAGCGTGACGGTGTGAATATTTCAGGCGCTACCAACCCGACCTACATCACGGGACTGGCTGATGTCGGTTCACTTATTACTGTTGTCGCGAGTTACACAGATGATCTGGGTACTGCTGAAAGTGTCTCCAGTGCTGCTACTTCAGCGGTTACCAGTGCAAACAGTGCACCCGCTATCACACTGGCCAATCCGGTCACTTCACTCAAAGAAAATACAGACATAACGAGCAGTGTGAAAGTGGCGGATATAGTTATTTCTGATATTGACGGGGGAACAAATAACCTTTCCCTCGCCGGGGCTGATGCAGGGCATTTTATTATTGTGGGCTCTGAACTCCATCTCAAGGCCGGCACCGTACTGGATTTTGAATCTCCCGCAGACTTTAATTCAGACAATGTGTATGATGTTACCGTAGAGGTCGACGACCCGGACATTCCCGGAACGCCGGAGGATTCAGCATCTTTTTTCCTCACGGTTATTGACTCGACTGTACAGGACAACTTCGATGTACAGGATTACTCGAACAACGATGGACCCAGTAACTGGTCAGGCCCCTGGGTCGAAACCGATAATAATGACGTGGCCAGTGGTCTTATTCGTGTGACTGCAGGCGGAATGCTTCAGTTCGGTACTAATGGTGATGACGATTTTACCGGCATCAGTCTGGTGCGTCAGGCAAATTTCGCCGGTGCAACAGAAGCAACGCTGTCCTACACCTACCAGCGACAGAATGCTGATGACGGTAACGGAAAGGTCAGAGTCCAGGTCTCATCGGATGGATCACCTGGATCATGGACCACTGTAAAAAGGCATAACCTTGCAGGGAATGATGCAGTTGAAAAGTTCCAGAGTATCGATATCAGCTCTTTTCTGACCCCGGCAGGTGACATTTATATACGCTTTAGAGGTGTGGGGGATAATGTTGACGGTCTGCTTCGTATCGATAATTTAAAAATTGAAGACACCAGCACGTTAAACTCCCCGCCTGCCATCACTTCTGACGGAGGTGCTGATGATGCCTTTATATCCATCCCTGAAAATACTACAGATGTTACAACTATTACAGCAATTGACAATGACGTCGGGGACACGCTGATATTTTCGATTTCAGGGGGTGCAGACGCATCCCTGTTTACCTTGGCCAATATTAATCCCGATAATGTAAAACTGGAATTTCTTGCCCCTCCAGATTTCGAATCACCCCTTGATGCTGATTTCAACAACAAATATGAGGTAGAGGTTTCCGTATTCGATGGAATGGTCTATACCACACAATTGATTGAGGTCACCGTCACCAATGACAATGACGCACCCACAGGCAGTGTCACCATAGACAATTCCTCTCCGGATCAGGGCGATACCCTTACTGCTTCTAATACGTTAGCTGATGCTGACGGCATCAGCGGTACGATCAGCTACCAGTGGCAGAGGGACGGGGTGGATATCTTAGGCGCCACCAGCTCAACCTACACCACAGTGCAGGCTGATGTAGGGAAAGTTATCACCGTAAACGCAAGCTACACAGATGATCTGGGCGCTAATGAAAGTGTCTCCAGCGCTGCCACTGCTGCGGTCAGCGATGTTAATGATGTTCCCACTATTGGAGGAGTTGACACCGGAACAGTAACGGAAGATATAGATCCTGACAGTGACGGCCTGCTTGAGACATCAGGGGCCATGACTATTTCCGATCCCGATCCCGGTGAGAACCAGTTTGCAGCAGGTACCTTTGCAGGCATCTATGGATCAATTACGCTTGATGCTGCAGGCAACTGGAGTTATGCAGCAGACAACAGCCTCACGGCAATCCAGCAGCTGAAGCCGGGAGACTCCCTGAATGATACCATCACCGTCACTACAGAAGACGGAACAACCCATAATATTGTTGTTACCATAAGCGGCACCAATGATATTCCGGTTATTTCAGCAACAGCAGCCGACTCAGGCACTGAAGATACTGAAAAGGTCTACACCCATACAGAAATGCTCACTCTCATCACGGCATCAGACGCAGACAGTAGTGATAATCTGAGTTTTTCCATCAGCAATGTTGCAAACGGCACACTTACGATGTCCGGCGGTACCGGCGGACCAGGTACAACATTTACCTTCAGCCCCGATCATAACTTCTTCGGCAATCTGACCTTTGATTACCAGGTAGCTGACAGCAGCGGAGCCTCTTCAGCCATTGGCACAGCTTCAATTGATGTCGCACCGATAGGTGATACCCCCCGGGCCGGCAACACCGCAACGCTGCCGGAGGACATGTCAGATCCAATTGTAATCAGTCCAAATGCCAGTGATGGAGTTGAGGTCACCCATTTCCAGATTACCGGTATTACTAACGGGACCCTGTATCATGCTGATGGAACAACACCGATTAATAACGGTGACTATATAACACTCACACAGGCACAGGACGGCCTTAAGTTCCAGCTTGCATCAGATGCTGCCTTTGGCAGCTTTAATGTCAGACCTTCCAAAGACGGTGTCTCTGTGGATCCGAAAAGCGGCTCAGCTACTCCGATAATTACTGCTTTAACCTCTGTTGTGCCTACAGATGAAAGCCTGCCTGAAACTGAAGAAACTGCCGAAGAACCTCAGGAAACAGCAGAAGATATAAATGTACTGGAAGAGAGTACCAATAATGAGTCCGGCAGTGCAGTTCTTACGTCATCAGTGAAGAAAGGGACAGCGAAATCTTCATCTGTATCAGATTCAGCAACGGTGAAACCCGTTTTGACCACTCATCAGGTAACAGTTGACTTTAAACCGGTCATGGACCGGCTCACCAGTGAACAGCAGAGTGAGCGTACTAATGCACTATCAACGTTATCCCTTAAACAGCAATTCAATAAGCTCCTGGATAATCTGCCGCTTATCAGCACGACCTATGATAACCTGAAAGACTCTCTTGATGAGTTCCGAAAAGAGGCTGAAATGGAAATGCAGGGTTCTGAAACAGTGATCGGCTCAGCTATTGCTGTTTCAACCGGTCTGTCCGTAGGTTATGTAATCTGGATGATCCGGGGAGGGATGCTGATAAGCACCCTGATTTCCTCATTGCCGGCATGGCAGATTGCAGACCCCCTGCCCATTCTTAAGGGTACTAAAAATGAGGAAGATGAGGAAGATGAGTCCCTTGAATCAATAATAAAGAACTCATCAGACAATGCCGATAAGAAAAAACAGGATCCTGATACATCAGAGATGTAAATTATGTATTACATAAGAAAAATATTAAATGCTAAATTCCGTATTGTAGCTGGACTGGCAGGAA
This sequence comes from Thermodesulfovibrionia bacterium, assembly GCA_945788685.1. Lineage (GTDB taxonomy): Bacteria > Nitrospirota > Thermodesulfovibrionia > UBA6902 > UBA6902 > CALZJD01. The sequence goes on from CALZMZ010000010.1 coordinate 5,106, forward strand.
TTATTTCCAGTCTTGTCATGCTCGCCTTTTATATCGGAATTGTGCCTGACAGATCAGCCGCAGTACGTGAAGGACAGACCGTACTGGCAGAGTCACTTGCAATACACAGTACAGCTCTGGTGATAACATCCGATTTCAAAAGATTGAAAAAAGATTTTGACCTGATGAAAGAGAGAAATAATAATTTACAGTCTCTTGGTCTGCGTCGTGATACCGGTCATTCTCTTGTATCTACTGCTGATCATAATAAAGACTGGAAAACAATGTCCGGAGAGTTTTCAAATGACTCCCAGGTGCGTGTCCCGATATGGGCAGGTGACAGAAAGTGGGGCCAGCTTGAGCTCAGGTTCAGACCGGAGAATGCAGGGAGACCCTGGTATCTGCAGATGAATCCCATGATAACCATGCTGGTTTTTATGGGACTGGGCTGCTTCATTGCTTTTTATTATTACATTGGTAAAGTACTTCGTCACCTTGATCCGTCACAGGCCATCCCGGGAAGAGTAAGGGCAGCCCTTGACACCATGGCAGAAGGTCTGCTTATTTTAGACAGGAAAGAGCATATCGTACTTGCCAATCAGGCATTTTCTGCAATGATCGGGAAATCCTCTGATGAACTGATCGGATTTAAATCATATGAGCTTCCATGGACCGACAGATCAGGTAATAAAATTGAGAAACAGGACCGTCCATGGATACAGGCCCTGAAAGCAGGTGAAGTACTGCAGAACCAGATACTTCGTCTTCAGGTTGATGACAGTGATATCAGAACATTTAATATTAACTGTTCCCCTGTGCTGGGCGGAAAAGGAAAATACGCCGGCGTACTGGTAAGCCTGGATGATGTGACCCTGCTGGAAGAAAAGGAAATTGAGCTTCGTAAATCAAAGGAAGAGGCAGAAACCGCCAACCAGGCAAAAAGCGAGTTTCTTGCAAATATGAGTCATGAAATCCGTACACCCATGAATGCCATTCTCGGGTTTACAGAAATCCTTAAAAGGGGCTATGTAAAAAATGAAAAAGAAAGTCTCAGATATCTGAATACCATTCATTCAAGCGGAAAGAATCTGCTCGAGCTGATTAATGACATCCTGGACCTGTCAAAGGTCGAATCAGGCCGTCTGGAAGTTGAAAAAGCCTGGATCAATCCTTATCCCGTAATTCATGAAGTCCTGCAGATGCTCAGGATCAAGGCACATGAAAAAAGCATTACACTTAACTTCAATGCAGAAGGCAGACTGCCTCAGAAGATCGAGACAGACCCGGCGCGTTTGAGACAGATGATATTTAATCTTGCCGGCAATGCAATCAAGTTTACCGAGCAGGGAAGCGTCACAGTTACCTGTCAATTCGAAGACAACTCTGGCAGACCACAGTTTCATGTTGATATAACTGATACCGGAATCGGCATGCAACAGGACAGACTGGACGGCATATTTGATCCCTTTGTCCAGGCTGATACAACAGTGACACGCCGTTTTGGCGGTACAGGTCTTGGTCTTTCTATCAGCAAAAAGTTTGCAGAGGCCCTTGGAGGAGACATAACAGTTGACAGTGAACTGGGCAAAGGAAGTACCTTCAGGATAACCATTGCAACAGGTAATGTTTCTGACCGCCCCTTTATTCAGCCTGAAGAAGCAGCCATGCCCATACAGGACATCAATAGTAACGATGCAGTAAACTGGCAGTTCCCGGATTCACGTGTCCTTGTTGTGGATGACGGTGCAGAAAACAGGGAGCTGGTGAAACTGCTGCTTGAAGAAGCCGGTGCGATTGTCGATGAAGCGGAAAACGGTCAGGTTGGCGTGGAAAAAGCGGTTGCCAGTACATATGATGTTATTCTGATGGACGTGCAGATGCCCGTGATGGACGGCTTTACTGCTACAGAGAATCTGCGTGAAAGAGGAATTGAAACCTCGATTATCGCCCTGACTGCAAATGCAATGAAGGGTTTCGAACAGAAATGTCTGGACAAAGGTTACAGTGGCTATCTCACAAAACCGATAGACGTAGATATATTTATGAATAAGATGTCAGAACTTCTTGGCGGCAGACAGGTGACTGCAGAATCAAAGTCTTCCGGCATTTCAGATGCGGAACAGGCAGGCTTACCTGAAGAAACCCGGGCATCAGATGAGAGCCCGATCGTTTCCAGACTTTCCGGAGTCAATGAGAAATTCCGGAAATTGATATCACAATTTATCAACCGCCTGGATGAACAACTGGAAACCTTGGAACAGGCTCTGTCAAAAGGAGACCTGCATGAGGTCGCATCCCTTGCTCACTGGCTGAAAGGGGCCGGCGGCACAGTTGGTTTTGATGTATTTACAGAACCGGCAAAGAGACTCGAAGAGTTTGCAAAGACCGGTCAGAAGATTGAAGTTGAAACAGTCATTAAAGCCCTGCACTCAGTAGCCCGGCGTCTTGTAAATCCAATTAATGAACCATCATCAGCCATGATTTCAGGTTCTCCGGAATCTGATGAATCTCTGCAGGAAAGGCCGGTTACTAATATAACAGCCGCTGACAGAGTCAGCCGGCCTGTAGTATCACGTCTGGCATCAAATCCGAGATTTCACGGGCCGATCAATAACTTCATCAGTAAACTTGATGAACAGGTCAGGAAAATGGAACAGGCCAGTGAACAGGGAGATCTTGAAGAAATGGCCGTACTTGCCCACTGGCTCAAGGGGTCCGGAGGCACTGTAGGCTATGATGATTTTACAGAGCCTGCCGCAAAGCTCGAAGGTTTTGCAAAAACCGGTCAGACAGAACAGGCTGACCAGGTGCTTGAGCAGCTTAAATGTATTGTAAAAGATATAGTACCGCCTGAAAGGGCGAACATTAATGATACCCGATAATTATGCCGGTTATAACTATAAAAGATAATAGGTAAAACGTATTACAACAATGACAAATACAATTGAAATTGATCTGACTGATGCCACAATCATGATGGTTGATGATGAACCGATTAATATGGAAGTCGTGCAGGCCTTTCTTGAAGATGCCGGTTACCAGAAATTCATACTTGTCGAAAAATCAGTAGAAGCCATGAACATCCTGGAAGAGAAACGCCCTGACGTCCTGTTACTTGACCTTATAATGCCTGATGTTTCAGGCTTTGATATTCTGTCTGAAATCAGGTCGCACTTCAAACTTAAGCATCTCCCCGTTATTATTCTGACTTCATCAACAGACACAGAGACAAAACTCAGAGCATTGGAACTCGGAGCTACAGACTTCCTTGCAAAACCGGTGGACCCCAGCGAACTTGGTCTGAGACTTCGAAATACCCTTGCTGCAAAGGCATATATTGACCAGTTGGCTTATTACGACCCGCTGACCCATCTGCCGAAAAAGGAATTATTCCTTCAACGTCTTGAATGGTCGATTACATCAGGTACTCGCTACAGCGAGGCTTTTGCCATATTGTCAATTGGTCTGAACAATTTTAATACAGTCAATGCCACTGCCGGTCCTGCCGCCGGTGACAACGTCCTCAGGGAAATATCTCATCGTATTAATAATATGATCAGGAGCGTTGATATACTCACACATTCAGAACATGTAGATGCAGAGATCAGCTTTTTCCGAACTGAGGGCAGTGGTTTTTCATTGATACTGAACCGCATTAAAAGTACTGATAACGCTGCACTGGTTGCCTCGCGCATACTTGAAGAAATGGATAAACCGTTTCAGGTTGAAGATACGGAACTCTACCTTGACACCTGTATTGGTGTTGCAATGTATCCGGGAGACGGCACCAGCAAAACCTCAATGCTTCAGGCCGCTGTGAGTGCCAGGGACTATGCGAAAAGAACAAATAGCAATAGAGTTCAGTTTGCTTCTGATGAAATTAACAGTACATACCGACAGCGCATGAGCTTTGAAGCCAGTCTCAGACGATCAGTAGAGAAGGATGAACTTGTACTGTATTACCAGCCTAAAGTTGATATTAAATCAGGCAATATTACAGGTGTTGAATCACTGCTGCGATGGGACAAAGGTGAAGAAGGTCTGATACCCCCGGACGATTTCATTCCATTGGCCGAGGAAACAGGCATCATCATCCCCATGGGAGAATGGGTCATGCACAACGCATGCAAAACATTAAAAGAGTGGCAGCAGTCAGACATGGCCCCCATCAGCATGTCAGTCAATATCTCCGCAGTCCAGTTCGATGATCCAGAATTTATCCTGAACATGAAGCAGATTATCGACAGCAGTGGTATAGATACGCAATATCTGACTCTGGAGATCACAGAAAGCCTGTTGATTGATGACGTGGAAAACAAAATCCGCATATTGGATAAATTCAAGGACATGGGCATGAAAATATCCCTGGATGACTTTGGAACAGGCTATTCCTCATTTAGCTACCTTCGGAGACTCCCAGTTAATGAACTTAAGATAGACCGGGCCTTTATAAAAGACCTGGCTGTAAATTCCGAAAGTCAGTCAATAGTATCATCAATGATATATTTGTCGCACAGTCTTGGAATGCTCACCGTCGCAGAGGGTGTAGAGTTAAAAGAGCAATTACATATTCTTCAGACAGAGCAGTGTGATCAGTATCAGGGGTTTCTGTTCAGCAGGCCGGTCCCGGCTGATGAGATATCTGCGCTTCTCCATTCCGGTGAAAAGCGACAATACGTTTAAAATGGAAATGCAGGGGATAAAATATGAAGCAGCCCATCAGGACAGTCATCCGCATTTGACTGACCTTACCATCATGATAGTAGATGATGAAGTCTCCACTATGGAAATAGTGAAAGCCTATCTTGAGACTGCCGGATATCGTAAATTTTTTCAGGTCGAGCAGTCGCGTCAGGCGATAATGATGATGGAAGAAACAAATCCTGATATCCTGCTGCTCGATTTAATGATGCCCGAAGTGTCAGGATTTGACATTCTGAAAGCAGTTCGTACTCATACGAAATTCAAACACATGCCGGTCATCATCATGACGGTTTCAACCGATCCCAATGACAAACTGAAGGCCCTTGACATGGGTGCTACTGACTTTCTGGCCAAACCTCTTGACCCCAGCGAACTCTGCCTCAGGGTAAGAAATACCCTGGAGGCCAAAGCTTACCACGATCAGCTTGCATTCTATGACAGGCTGACCAGTCTTCCCAACAGACATATGTTTCTGGACCGTATGGACTGGATACTGAAAAAAGCTGAGCGGTACAATGAAAAGCTTGCCCTTCTCAATATTGCACTGGACAACTTCGACAGGATCAATGCCACAATCGGGGCAGGTGCGGCAGATGAAGTCCTGCGACAGATAGCAATGAGAATCGAGGGAGTTATCAGGGAAGTCGATGTTCTTGGACACCCGGTGAATAATGAGAACAGCTTGCGCAGCCTGTTCAGGATTGAGGGCAGTACCTTTTCACTGCTGCTGGAGCGTGTCAGGAATGAACAGAATGCGGCAATTGTTGCTGACAGGATAATCGGGGCGATCAGGGAACCGTTTCACGTTGATGGTCAAAATGTATATGTCAGAACAAGTATCGGCATATCCGTATATCCGACAGAGAGTGAAGACCGTGATACATTAGTGAAACTCGCATCAAGGGCCGCGGACTATATAAAAAACAGGAGCGGTGATTCATTTTATTTTTCATCACGGTCTGTAAATAAAATATATTCGAAACGCAAAAGTATCGAAAGCATGCTGAAAAAAGCGCTTGAAAGAGACGAATTTGTTCTTTATTACCAGCCGAAAGTCGAAGTCAGTTCAGGAGTTGTCAAGGGAGTGGAAACACTGCTTCGCTGGAAGAGTGACGGCCACGGGTATATACCTCCTGAAGATTTTATTCCGGTTGCCGAGGAAACAGGGCTGATCATTCCATTGGGTGAGTACATCCTGAGTAAGGCGTTTAATCAGTTATCAGAGTGGCAGAAGACAGGCAGGGACCTTATTTGTATGAGTGTCAATTTATCAGCCAAACAGTTTCAGAATCCTGATTTTTCTTTCATTGTAAATCGAATAATCAAAAACAGCAATGTGGACGCACGATTTTTAACACTGGAGATTACGGAAAGCCTGTTAATGAAAGATATAGAGCATGCGATCGACACCCTCTACCGTTTCAGTGAAATGGGACTCAATCTCTCTATCGATGATTTCGGTACAGGCTATTCTTCATTCAGCTATTTAAGTGATCTCCCGGTAAATGAGCTGAAAATAGACAAGTCATTTATAAGCAACATCCCGGACAATTTAAAAAGCTGCAACATTGTTTCTACCATACTGTTTCTCGCCCGTAACCTCGGCCTCAAGACGGTTGCCGAAGGTATAGAAAAAGAAGCCCAGCTGGATTATTTAAAAAAGGAACAGTGCGACCAGTACCAGGGGTATCTGTTCAGCAAGCCGCTTTCCAGCTCTGAAGTATGTGAAATTCTCCCCAAAAAAACCTGTTAAATGCTGGCAGGTTGAAATCAATTAATTATGTAAAGAATGTATCTGTCATTCCGGCTTGTCCGGAATCTGCCCCATCATGTTAGTTCACATCTCTGATGTGAACTCGCCTGTCATCAAGCAAAATCCGTTATTGTTTTAATGTCAATATGGTTCAAGTCAGGAGACATTGAACCAACGAGGTTTTATCACTCATCATTGCCAGCCTAACTCTCTATGCTCGATCCTGTAAAGGATAGCGCATCCGCAAGCCATGTGTCCATCTGCATGACTCTTCTTCTTTGGCGAAAGGCAATACCGGAAACAGAGCGCTGTACAAGGGCATGCAGACCCTCTGCAACACTCTTCATATATGGATTCTGTTTATCAATAGCAGAGGAGATCCATCGTCTGACAGGGGAAGGCAAAAAAAGCTTCAGCAGGTCATCCTCCATGCTCATGAATACTCTCGCACTGCCCGGATCACCCTGCCTTGCACATCGGCCGGTAAGCTGCCTGTCTATCCGGCCTGATTCATTTCTCTCCGTTGCAATGACATGAAGACCTCCCAGCGCTGAGACGCCTGTTCCGAGTTTAATGTCCGTACCCCTGCCTGCCATATTTGTAGCAATGGTAATGGCCCCCTGCTGACCTGCTTCTGCTACAATTCCGGCTTCTTCTTTATGCTTAAGGGCATTGAGCAGATTAAAGGTCAGCCCCCTTTCTGTAAGCATTGAAGCCAGTGTGTTGCTGACCTTAATATTTCTGGTACCGACAAGAACAGGACGGCCTGTCTCATGGACCTTGATAATTTCATCAATGACAGCTTTGAGTTTTTTATCATATGTTGAAAATACCTTCCCAGCTTCCTGTTTCCGCATACATGGTTTATTGGTTGGAATCCTTATAACAGGCAGTCCATATATTTGCCAGAATTCCGGGGCAGATTCGCTGGCTGTACCGGTCATTCCGCTTAATTTTCTGAAAAACCGGAAAAACCTCTGAAAGCTGAGCCTTGCAAGGGTTTCAGACGGATCAGAAATTTCAACTTCTTCCATAACCTCAACCGCCTGATGAAGTCCCTGTCTCCATGTCCTGTCAGGCATGAGACGGCCGGTAAATTCATCAACAATGACAATCCTGCTGTCCTTGATCACATACTGCTCGTCCCTGTGATAAAACTCCCTGGCTGTCAGGGCCTGGATGATCAACTCCTGCTTCCTGATAGTGCCTGTCCATATGCCCGGAAGAGATCCTGAGAGAGATTCGATTTTTTCCTGACCTGCTTTTGTAAGTAATATTTCCCTGTTTTTCCTGTCAATGGTGTAATCAATGGAGACATCAAGGGTCTTCGCTATCTTTCCTGCATGCAGACAGGCTTCTTCCAGATGGGAATTTGCCATGGGATGAGATATGATCAGTGGAGTTACAGCCTCATCAATTAATACACTGTCGGCCTCATCAATAACTGCTGTATCAAGACCACGCATAACAAGCCCGTCATGTTCCCGCCTGCCGTTCTTTTGCATGCGCTTGATTATGCGGCGTGCAGACTGGTGACATGAACCCATCCTGAGTCTGTCCCTTAAAAAGTCCGCGACGATTTCATTGCTCGTAGTATAAACTACGTCCTTTTCATAGCTGGCCCGTCTTTCAGCCGTTTCCATCCGGTTAATGACAGATCCGACAGATACATTACAAAAAGAATAAAACGGATTCATTTCATCAGCATCACGGTCTGCAAGGTATTCATTGGCAGTAATAATGTGATACGGCCTTTTTGTCCATCCTCCAATAATAGCCGGGAAACATGCTGTCAGGCTTTTTCCCTCACCTGTTGCCATCTCGATCAGGAATCCCCTGTACAAAGCCATTGCGCCCATGATCTGCACAGGATATGGACGGAGTCCGAGAGTCCTGTGCGAAATTTCAGACAGGAGCGTCATCGCCTCTGTCAGGTAATCTTCATGTCCCCTGCCCTGCCTTCGAAATATTGCCTCAAACCTTCTGACATTCTCCTTCAGTTTACTGTCACTGATATTATGAAGCTTTAATGAACCGTCAACTATTTGCTCGGCCTTGTTGTGAATATCAGATATCTCACAGGAATGTCTTTTATATCGGCCGACAATATAGTTGGAAACACGGTCCAGTCCCTTATGCAGTTCCGAAGGAACATTAAGACGAACAGTTCTGTAATCATGAGCAGGCATCATCATATCTGATACCTCTTCTGAAACAGCTGCCTGATGTTCCGTGTCCATTGTATAAGAAGAGGCTCTGGATCAAGTGAAAAACGTATCTGTCCGGAACGTCCATGAAGAAATGCTATTGACTGCAACTTGTCAAGTTCAGCATATACCTGAAAAAAGGGTTCGATAACTTTAAGACCGCTCTCATCATCATCCAGTACAGGCACCTGACCGCCTGCACCCCAACCGAGTGCGGCAGATGGTAATGTTTCACGTTTAAATGGAATAAAATTAAAATCAGTTGCCAGTATGCTTTCACCGGCCTGTCCTCTCAGTCTGACCTCAGCGGTTTTTATATTTCCTTTAAACAGCCTTGAAGCATCCTCCTGCGACACTACTGCTGAAAACCTGAATGAATCATGGTTGACAATCATTCCCAGTACTGAACCGCGATCAAACCATTGTCCTGTTATCTCTCTGCTATGGGGAGCTATCCACTTTCCATCCTGTCTGGCCTTGACAACTAATGATTTTTTCTGTTCATCCAGTGTTTTGAGTTTTCTCTTGATCGTATCCAGACGATTTTTTATGGGCTCAAGCTCTGAAGATGCCCTTTGTACAGCTCTCATCTTCAGGGTGAGTGTTTCCGCCAGTTGAGCTTTTGCAGCTGCGATTTCAAAATCCAGTTCATTGTTCGACAACTCCAGCAATGGTGTTCCGGTTATGACATCCGAGCCTGTAGGTATGATTACATTTTTCACAAAACCATCTGTATTGTTCACTACATGCACGTAATTTGTTGACTCCAGAACACCCGGCGCCCTGAAACGGTTCGGAAAGGGGATTATGGATAGAAATACAAGGACAGCCGCCAGAGTTCCGGCAGTGACAGCTATTGAACGTAATCGGGTCCTTTCAAGGTGGGTACTGGTTGTCACATAAGTTATAAAACGGTATACCGGAAGCAGCACCCAGGATATTGTGCAGAATACAGCCATTATTATACCAAGCAGCAGAAACCGGTCAGCCACAAAAAGTATTATTGCCGAAAATATAAATATCCTGTAGGTCCAGCTAAGAAGTCCAAAGCACGTCAGCCATGACGCCTCTTTTCGTGACTGCGCAGGGCTCACAGAGTCTTTATATCCGAAAACATATGTTTCGGCCAGATGCTTCAGTTGAGAGACTGACCTCGGATGCAGGTTCGGTATATCAGCCAGGTCAGAGAGGATGTAATATCCGTCATAACGTAACAGAGGGTTTGCGTTAAAAAGCAGGGTGGATACTGATGCAATAAACATCATGTTAAAAGCAATGCTGTGGACAATACCCGGTCCTGTGTATGCCCAGATGAATACTGCAACAGATGCAGCAAATATCTCAAATATCATTCCGGAAGCACCTACAAGAGCACGATGCCACCGGCTTCTGAAAGACCAGCTGGATGTAGTATCCACATAGGGAAGAGGAGTGAACACCATGAGCATTACACCCATTGTATGGACTTCACCCCTGAAACGCTTGCAGCTGAAGGCATGACCGAATTCATGCAGTATTTTGATTAAAACAAGGCCTGCGTAAAGATATACCAGATTGCCCGGAGCAAGTATACCCTGTGTCTGGGCTGTCAATCCTTCAAAATTATCAATAACAACTTTACCCGCACATATCACGGCAAAAAGCCAGATGACTGCTGCTGCAGGGCTGATAAGCAATCTTATGAACGGGAGGGCCTTTTTTAATATATGTTCAGGATCAAACAGAGGCAGCCGGAAAAACATGATGCTGAACAGCCTGGACTTAAGCTCCCTCTGTTTGCGAAGCCTGTACCGTTCAAACAGCTTTGTGCTGTCAGGAGGCAGCTCATGATAAAGGAGGTTGGCATAATAAAGCTGGGACAGCAGCTGAATTACTTCATCCTGTCCGGGAGAATCATCAGGATTTCTTTTTATACACTCGTCCCAGACATCATTAATAGTCATATCCGGCCGCAGCCTGGCAACAAATTCATATGCTTCCGGGCTTATCCGGAAAAACTGATTATTAAAGGGATCATGAATTACATACCATTTTTTTCGCCTGAAAAACTGTTTGCGGATATTGACGGTGGAACGAAGACATATTTTCTGATCAGCAATACGATACCATGATTCGCTGAATGTTCTGCGCGGTCCAGCCATGTTACCACCACAGATGGATCAGGAAAAAATCAACTGTGCGATGAGTGAGAATCCACAGGATATTCCTTTTTCCGATATGTATTTTTGCAACTCCGCTCATTCCCGGTCTCCACCAGTCAGACATCCCCTCAGGAAACAGGCACCGGACAAGAAAAACATTCCCTGTTTCATTTTCTGCATCTGCTACAGGATTAATTGTCTCAACTCTGAATGGATACCTGATATGCGGCTGGCTCACAAACGCCATTTCCCCTGTATGTCCCTCAACAACTTCATGAATATCACTCTCGCTTACTTCCAGCTCCGCATACATTTTTTCAAGACGTGATATTTTAAAAAGCACATCACCCTTATTTACCGCTGCACCCTGAAGTTCAGCAAGGTCGCCTTCGACAACTATTCCGCTAAAAGGTGCCTTTACTTCAGCACGGCTTAAATTATGCCTGACCAGATCACGTTTTGCTTTGGCCTGATCAGCAAGTGCCATTGCTATTTTCATTTCCGCAAGTTCATTTTCCGATCTTGCCTTTTCAGCTTCCCGGGAATAACGGATATGATTGGCTATGGCTGCTGACTCTTCAAGGAGAAGTTCTGTTGTATCAAGGTTAAGGAGCAGCTGGCCCTGCTCCACCCTCTGTCCGGATTTTACATTGACTTCATCAATATAACCGTCAAAGGGAGTGGGCATATACATGACATCATCACTTCTGAGTGTAAAGGGCGCTTCAATACGATATGATGATGTTCCAAACAGGCAAATCAGCAGCAATACACCAGCTATGAGGCCTGCACATTTGACAAGGGTATGTTCTACTCCAAAAAAAGTTGACATCCGTGTCCTGACCGTATTTGCCATCCGCGCTCCAAACCACCTGTCTTTGTCTTTCAGGTCTCCAAGCCGTGTTGCAGCCTGGTCACATATAAGTCTCAGATCCAGCACATCGGTTTCGGAGAATATGGAGTCATTTCGTTCACAGGTTAATACGCCAACCGGTTCATTGCCTATCCGGACCGGAATTGATACCATGTATGTTGTGCCCTGCTCCTTTGCATATATTTCGTGGTCCCGGACCACTGCCGAGCCCTGCACTTTCTCAGGCAACAGAAGTTCTTCATCCTGGTCAAAGGCCTCTTCCATGGCAGCTTCCAGCGTCTGAACAATGTCCATCTTCCTCTCAAACCGCTCCATATGGCTGATGCCCTGCAGACGGACATACCCGTCCTCTATCCATCCAAGACTCACCCTGCTGCATCTGTATCGGGACGCCACCTCATTAACATATGTCATAACAGCAGCAACATATCTTTTCTCTGCATTGAGCAGGACCATAAGGTCCAGTACACCTGCAAATCTGGCATTATCATTTTTGGACTGCTGTATGGTACGACCACGCTGATACATCATTGGTGTATCAGCAATCATTTTCAGAAGAGATAGAATGTTCGCTTCTTCCTGTGTTGAAATATCATCAATCATAAAAACCGCAACATGTATCTGTTCAACCTCATCCAGATCAAGTCTTATTCCTGAAACCAGTATTTTTTTCCCGTCGTTTAAGACAGTTCTTAGACTTGATGAACCGGCCTGACTTGTCGCAGTCTGTCCGGCCGCTGATGACATTATTGAAAACAGATCAGGATCCTGAATCTGACTGTCTTCGGCAGGCCAGGTACTCAGTTTTTTCCATGTCCCGGAATTATGAGCGCTGACCAGCAAAACGCCTGTCCGGGCCCCGGCAGTACAGGTAGCAATCTCAAGAAAAACAGGCCAGAACTTTCCGGGATGTCCGGTAAAGCGGCGAAGCTTTTCAATTCCCTGAATAATAAGATTCATCGAGACAGGAGAATTTATTTTCAATCCATCTTTACCGGTGGGCGGCTGCATTATTTTATTAACTTCAGATCAAGGATCTTGCCTGTGGCCTGACTCAGCCTTGTAAGGGCAATGTTGAAATCTGCAATTGCCTGGACCTTGGCTCTCTGTGCATCTGCCAGAGATTCCTGTGCCTGTATTTTTGCAAGTAAAAATTCTGGCGACAGTTTCTTTCTTACTGTTTCAATGTCTTCAAGGGACTTCAGATGAATCCTGGCTGCATTTACCGCGTCCTGCTGCAGCTTGATCTCTTGTTGCGCGGTCTCAGCAGATCGGACTTTCTCCCTCACAAGGTTTGCCACCTGGTCCGATATATTCTGCAGGTTTGAAAGGGCCTTTAAATGTTTGAGTTTATTTTGTCTGTATCCCGCCTTTTTATTGCGGTTGCCGAGCGGATACTCAAGCTTCAGCCCGATACTGTAACTGGCATGATCAGCATCTGTTATCATCTCATGTGCTGTTCCCTGACTGTCAGAAAGTCCCTGTAACTGTGCGGATGCAACTACATCTACCCGGGGGAGTCTCTGCTTTTTGGCAACGTTCATATTAATCTCTGCCATTTCAGATTCGAGCTTTGCCCGGGCAACTGTAGCGTTGTTCTGGAGAGCAACAGTAATAAGTTCGGTCTGGTCAAAGGGTGATGACCATATGACAGGATATGTCACAGGTATAATTTCAAGATCTTCTGCGAGGTTCATCTGGTGGTCAGCAAGCAGTCTTGCCAGCCTGTCCTGAATGTCAGCCTTTCTTTTTTCAGCCTCTAACATGACAGCCTCCCTGCTTTTCACAGAGGATTCCATCTGTTTAATATCTCCTTCCGTAGCATCTATCCGTTTTCTGCCTGCCACCTTTTTAAAAGCAGCGTTTGTTCTGTTGAGAAGATTCTTCTGAATATCAATATTACGATGGGCCTGATACAGGTTCCAGTACAGAAATGTTACCTCTGCGGACAGGTCTTCCGCTTTTTGCCTGAATTCTTCAAGCGCTGATCTGTAGCCCAGTCTTGATATATTTACTCCGGCAAGGTTCACTTCCTTCCATGCATTGCGCAGCAGGGGCTGCTTTAGCTCAAAGACCAGTGCAGGTTCATAGCTTTCATTAAATATTCTTGTAACTGAATCATCATCAAAATAATTCAGAGTATATGACAGGCTCCATTCTGCACCGGTGATTCCTTTTTGTTTTACTCCTGCCTCCACAAGGCTTGACGTAGATTGACCGCTCAGGGTTACATCATTGGAAGGGGAATCAGTATCATCATACTGAAGCTGTCCAAAGGCGGTAACATCAAAATCAGAAGCAGCCGCAGTTATTTTTTCTTTAGCTATGGAAGGATCAAAACTGACAACTTTAATCTCGGGACTGTTTGCCAATGCCCGCATAACAGCATTATCAAGCGTCAGATTAACAGACCTCTTCCCATTGTCCCCTTCTTTCACATGTAGTGCAGGATAAGACGGATCCGGCAGTGGTTTGATAACATCAATGCCTTCAGGTCCGACCCTGTTCTGTGGACCCTTATCAACAAGTTCTTCCTGGTAAACAGGGACATACCCCTGGCTGTTTACCCTTTCTGAAACACAACCCGTTATTAAAATAAATATCAGCAAAGTTGACAGAATTCCGATTTTATTTCTGATGATATTCATATATTTCATGAATTTTCCCCTAAGTCTATTAAGATATGCATGTCTGTCCGGGCCGGTCTGTCCAACAGGATTAAAACTGGACACTGACATGCTCCCCTGCCGGTCTGTTTGATTTATTGGGTACTTCAATACGTGCTCTTAACGTAGCGCTTGCAGCATCAGCTACCGTTGAGATAAATATCACCTTTCCTTCTGCAGAAACTTCCGGGGCTCCCTGAAATGTCACTGTCGCCTTTTGATCAAGCTTGAGGGTTTCTCCCTTTTCCACCGGCAGATGAACATCTATCCATAAAGGATCGGTTTTAACTGTCCTGACAGCACTGGCCAGCCTGTCAATTGACTCACCTACTTCAACAGCGACCTTTTCCACCCTTCCTGAAATAGGACTTTTAAGTGCCATATTTTCAACCCGTATCTTTGACTCTTTATATTTTCTCATGTTCTGCTCCTGTTCAAACCGGGCTGCCTTTAATGAAAACTCTGCCATATCTACTTCCAGCCTTGCGTCCTGCACTTCCATCTCAGTTGCTGATCCTCTTTCAGCTGCCCATTCCAGTTTTTCCAGATAATTCCTCTTCTGTGCAAGACTGGCAGTCTGAGCGTCTACCTGAGTAGTGTTCCTGCTCTGCTCCCTCATCAGTACCAGCTGGGCCTGCTCAGCTGCATCATCCTGTCTGATTAATATCTGATTGGCCTTAACCACATCACCTTCCTTTACATACACCTTTGCTATCCGGCCAGGCTGTACAAACGATAGGCTAACATCTCCGCTTGGCATTGTTATGGCAGCAATACCTTCTTCAGACCGTACATCCAATTCTTCAGACTTTACATCCAAAGGCAATGCAATCAGTAACACGCCTGTAATGAGACAACTGAACAAGAACCTGAACTTTTTCATCCTTCCCTTCCTCCAGTAAATGTATTTGACATTTGTAACAGTATGTTTTGTAACAGTATGTTTTTATTCGGCATTTAGATAACTAAACTTTACATACATGTAATGATATACATTGTCCCTCCAGGAGATGGCCTGAAATGATTAAAACATTTGTTTTATTAGTGGAATTGACTGTTGAGAATGATGGAGAAGGTTATATCAATCTCCTGTATCCTGACGAGATAAAAAGAGATTTTATATTACCAGACAAAGTTGATGGCACTGCTGACCAATTCAATCTTTACAGGCAGCGTCCCGAAGTACTCACCATCGATCTGAACATAAACTGTACTGTTGGATGTAATTTCCAGCTCTGATGCCTTGAGATATTCAACATCCTTAAAATCAAGATGCTTTTGCCTCAACACTCCGCTGACAAAGCGAAGAAGGTCCCGTCTTGTCCGCCCTTTGAAGACACATATATCGAGCATGTTATCGGTAACAGATGCATGAGGTGTTACATAATGAAAACCGCCATAGCATTTTGCATTTCCTATTATGGCAGTATATCCCTCCATCTCTTTTTCAGGTGTAATGATCTGAATCAGGGAAGGCTTATATCTCATTAAAACCTTAAGACCGGACACGACATGCGCCAGTTTGCCGGAGATTTTTTTTATGAAATCATTTTTCAATCCCAGAACGGTATCAGCATCAAAACCTACACCAGCCATTAATGAGAAATAGCGTCCATTGATCCTTCCAAGAGATATTTTTTTTGCTGTACCGGAAAATAACCGCTGTACAGCCGCATTAATGTCTTCAGATATGCCCAGTTCCTTGGCAAGTACATTTGCTGTACCGACAGGAATAATAGACACAGGGATATCCTTTGTCAGAGGTTCTTCAGAAGAAAGCAGACCGTTTACGACTTCATTAATCGTTCCGTCTCCGCCAGCCACGACAATTCTGTCTGATTTTTTTAATCCTTTTGCAAATTCAAATGCATCACCCTTCTTATCAGTGATACATGTTGAAAGGGCAGTATTCTTCTGCAAAAGTGATGTGATTCTGCCTAACGATCGGGAAGAACTATTGCCGGCTGCGGGATTAACGACGAGACTTACGTTCAAGGATTTCCTTTAAAGGTATGTTTCCCCTGCAGGGTCTGATTTCATTGATCAGGACCGGGGTCCCCTGCAAATACCTGATTAAATCTTTCACCTCTCCGCCGGTAATAAAGAATGCCCTGCCGCCATATGGTATTCCCCTTTTTTTAATACGGGGCAGCCTTATATATCCATGGGCACGGGTAGCTATGTATCCCGTTGTATAGTTGGGATCATCAGATATGCAGAGTTCTCCAAGTACCATCCGGTAGCGGTGTACTTTGCTGGCCAGGACAAGGGCCTCTTTTACCGTATCATTATTAAGTCCCAGTCTGCCAAGTTTTCTTGAAAGATCAGATGCGGCCTTTTTTGTCATTCCCATCCTGGATACCCTGACACCCCTCAGCAGGTCCGGTTCAAGGCGAACCCCTTCAATATCCATTAACATGGCGCCCCTCATGGTTAATCCCAGACTAAGCGATTTGTATGCTTCCTCTATGGCCCTTTCAGTTATACCGACAGACGAAAGTACTTTCAGGGCGGCCCTTTTGGCAGCATCCGCATTTCTGGTATGTATCGTACATAGGGGAAGTGAAGATATCTTTTTGGGCGCCCCTCTCAGCTCTTCAAGTGTCAGCCTGATTTCATCTGCCCTGCCCTTATCATGCACAATTGCCCTCTGGGTATATTCCTTGACAAGGCTGCTGATTTCATCCTTATCATAAATACCCTCAGCTCCGGAAATATGCTCCCTGTTTCTGGCAGCCCTCATTCTTAAACTGTAGTATTTTTTGCGTGCCATCAGATTACAAGACCCATGTCATTAATCATCTGCAAATCATCTTCAGGACGTCTGCCCAATGTAGTCAGGTAGTTGCCAAGCAACATGCCATCAGCCCCTGCAGTAAATATCAGTGCATTAAGAGATCTCAGCGCAGCCGGCCTTCCCCCGCATACCCTTATTTGAGTCTGCGGCATGATTAATCTGTACACAGCAATTATCTTCAGGGCCTCAAGAGGATCCAGCATCTCTCTGCCAGCCATTGGTGTGCCGTCAACAGGCGTCAGAAAATTGATAGGGACCGAATCGACGTTTATTTCTCTGAGTGCAAAGGCCATCTCGATCCGGTCGTTCCATGTCTCTCCAAGACCAAAAATCCCTCCGCTGCAAATTGATAAGCCTGCTGACTTTGCTGCATGAATAGTTTTTATCTTGTCGTCATATGTATGAGTTGTGCATATTTCGCTGAAAAAAGTTTCAGAGGTTTCAAGATTATGGTGATACCTGTGAAGCCCTGCCTTTTTTAATTTCTTCAACTGTTCAGGACCAAGCATGCCAAGAGTAGCACAGGGAGAGAGACCTAATTTCTTTATTTCATATATATGTCCGCAAATTTCATCCAGCTCTTTGTCCGATGGACTCTTTCCGCTCGTTACGACACAAAATCTCTTTACTCCATGTTTTTTTGCTGCAGCCGCAGTTTCAATAATGTTTGTCGCATTTTTTAAAGGATAAACATCAGATGATGAATTATTGCGTGCAGACTGTGCACAGAAAGAACAGTCTTCAGGGCAAGCGCCTGATTTTGCATTTACAATTGAGCATAAATCAACTCTATTACCTTTAAACTTAATTCTCACTCTGTTAGCAAGGGCAAAGAGGTCATATATATCAGCACCTTTTTTTTCTGCGAAAGAAAACGCTGACTTCTTATCAATCCCTTGTTCACATGAACTATGATGTGTTGCTGTCTGAAACATCCGATATTATCTAATCCAATATGGCTTAATGTCAATAATAATAAACAGTTGAATACTTTATAATTAATTTAGCGAATATATAACATGCTATTTTGAATTCATTTGAAGCTGTCATATTCCCTGAAAACAGGAACACTTCCCAAAGGAAGTGTTCCTGATAGGTAGCAAGAATAAAACTCTTTATTTAACAAGAGGTTATAAAGCATTTAAAAAAATAATGCATTATATTTAATTGCAGAAATTCATCAATATCTGATGTCAAACCGGTCAAATTGTCCTGAGTACTTTCCCCAGTTTTCCTGAACATTAACAACAGATGCCCCTGCCGGCCCTTGCCGGCACCATTTTACTGCCTCTCCAATAATATCTCCAGGTCCCTCAAATAAAGCTTCAACATGTCCATCAGGCATGTTTCTTACCCATCCTGTCAAACCTTTGCTGACAGCCATCTCCCTTGTGCTGGCCCTGAAAAAGACCCCCTGGACCAGTCCTGAAATAATGACCTTGACTCTGCGATTTTCCATGTTAACATTGTAATACAAAAAAAATTTTTATATACACCTCTTGACATATTAAAAATTCAATGCTAACATGGAATCGTTCCGTTTCTATAATGATTCCATATTGCTGACAATATCTTATGATACAATGTTCTTTATATATTTATCATGAGAATATATTTGTCAGGTAATACATGTATAATGGCGACATAAATGCCACATCATTTTTTATTTCATAATAATTATATTTGGAGGTGAATGTGAAAGCTATTGAAATCAAACCGGATATTTACTGGGTAGGGGCAATAGACTGGGCTGTTCGGGATTTTCATGGATATGTAACACCGAATGGAACAACGTATAACAATTACCTTATCAAGGATGATGAGATTACTCTTGTGGATACGGTCAAGTATGACTTCAAGAGAGTAACACTTGACAATATAAAAAGTATTTGTGATCCATCACAGATAAAAAATCTTGTGATCAACCATATTGAGCCTGATCATGCCAGTGGAATAGAAAAGATAATGACCCTTGCTCCTGATGCAACGATATATATCACGTCAAAGGGCAAAAAAGGACTTGACAGACATTTTGATACATCCGGCTGGAATTTCAAAATAGTAAAAACCGGCGATACATTAAAAACCGGCACGTATACGCTTACATTTCTTGAAACACCCATGCTTCACTGGCCTGATTCAATGATGACCTATGTTCATGAAGCAAAACTGCTTATTTCACAAGACGCCTTTGGTCAGCATCTGGCAACCTCCTCAAGGTTTGACGATGATTATGTAGAATGCGCCTCTCATTCAGAGCTTGATCATGCTGTTGTTGATTATTACGCAAATATTCTTATGCCATTTGGTCCGTTGATTAAACGAAAAATCGAAGAGGTCCAGAACCTGGGACTTGAGATTGATATGATTGCGCCTGATCATGGAGTGATTTGGAGAAAAGAGGTCGACAACATTCTTCAGACCTACCTGGACCTGGCTAATGGAAAGGCTGATCTCAGTGTATCAATAATTTATGATACCATGTGGCACAGCACTGAACTCATGACTCTTCCCCTGATGCAGGGAATAAAGGATGAGGGAATAGAGTGCAAGGTTATCAAACTCAGGGCATCACCCATGAGTGCTGCAATCACCCAGTTCTGGAAATCAAGGGGAAGCCTGATCGGAAGCCCTACACTTAATAATATTCTATATCCCTCAGTTGCAGAATTTCTGACTCACCTCAGAGGATTACGTCCCAAAAACAGAATCATGGGTGCTTTCGGAAGTTATGGATGGGGGGGCGGAGCTGTGAAGGACGCTTATGAAGAATTTAAGAAGATGAAGCTTGAATTTGTAGAACCCGGTATTCAGGTAAATTACAAACCCTCATCTGAAGATGAAGACTCGTGCTATGAATTTGCCCGGGACTTTGCCAAAAAGGTAAAAGAATATCATTCATCCTTTGAATAGTATCAACATTAAATGAGCGAAAATATTGAAGCCAGTGTCAGGGAAGTACTTCATAACTTAAACTGGCTCCTGGATGCACATAACAGCTCTGCAGAACTGGTAAAAATAGAAGGCAATAAAGTCTA
>CALZMZ010000010.1:25288-43139 GCA_945788685.1 Thermodesulfovibrionia bacterium
AGCGCTGCTGGAGGATCAGGACTTTCAGGGGATCTCCGGATTGACTGCGTCTCCCTACAAGATTATTAATTCTTTAATTTCACTTTCATATGACAAGAAGAGCAATATATCATGGCGTGCCATGGAAGCTGTCGGCCTGTTTACAGGAGAAAAGGCAGATGTGGATTCAGAGTTTGTAAGAAATATTGTAGGCCGGTTATTATGGATGATAAGGGACGAGTCAGGAGGAATAGGCTGGAGTGTTCCTGAAATGCTTGGCGAGATAGTAAAAAACAATCCAGTGCTTTGTGCTGATATAGCACCTGTTATTATCTCATTTTATGAAGAACTGATGCTGGCAACCGGTGTATTATGGGCAGCCGGCAGCATGGGAAGGGTAAATGAAGAGACAACAGAATATTCAGTTCCGTTAATACTCCCCTTTCTTAATTCTTCAGACGCAATCCAGCGCGGATATGCTGCACGGGCACTTGGTGCGCTTAAAGCTTCTGATTATAAAACAGATATTGAAGGCTTAATGCAGGATGACAATTCTGTCCCTGTGTATCAGGATGGAGAGATACAGGAAAAGACTGTCAGCGAAATGGCAGCTGAGGCTTTAGGCAGGTTATAATTATTACATGAATACATTTTTTTCCTCGCATTACCTTCAATCATAAAAGATGATAAAACAGTTCGAACAGCTTGATATATCAGGAGATGTCGGGCTTAAGGTCTGGGGACAGGGCCTTGAAGAGTTATTTGTAAATGCAGCCATGGGTATGTCTGAACTTATCACTGATGTATCATCAGTGCCTGAATCAGAGAGCAGGGAAGTACATGTTGTTGCTGAAAGTAATGAAGACCTCCTTGTCATTTGGCTCAATGAACTGGTCTTTCTGTTTGATTCATATAATTATATCGGTAAAAATTATTCTGTCAGCATTACCAATAAAAAATTAAAGGCCGTAATTTCAGGCGGGATATTTGATCCGTTAAAAAACGAAAACAGGCTGCTGATAAAAGCAGCCACCTATCATGAACTCTCATTAGGCAGGACCAACACTCACTGGGAAGCTACAGTCATATTTGATATATAGAGAATAACAGGTTATAGGTAAGAGGTAATGGGTGATAGGAAGGATGTAATGTTTTTTTACCCATGACCTATAACCTATAACCCATTACCTGTCTTCATTTCTATAACCCCAACAGTGTCGGCATGAGCTCTTCATGCTTTGAGAGTATTTTCTTAAACATTTCTACTATCCCCCGTCCAAGGCCGATTATAAATTCAATTTCGATATATCTGTCCGCACTGCTGTCCATCAGCAATCTCAGTTTTGATTCGAACTGCTTATCCTGCTTCCAGTAAAGGATAAGAAAAGGCACTTTCGGAAGCGGATAAATAATCCGTGCGTAATCAGCAGAGAACCCTTCTGCTCTTTCAGCTCCGAAGATATTCATAAGGTCAAAAAATATATCAGTATGAGATTCAGCGAACTGTCTCAGCGGCTCCTCACATCTTCTTTCAAAATACTGTGCTACTGATGAGGCCCTGTTAAGTTCATTAAAAGACACCCACTTGCCTGACAGCGGTTCTCTTCCTCCCATGATTATGTATTTAAGCAGGGGAACCGCCACCCATGTATTGATGTGGATCAAGGATTCAACGTTGCCATTTTTATCGACAGTAAAATCTTTACCGAGGCACTTGATACGAAGCCTGCCATTTTCATATTCAGCCCCCAGACCTTTTGCCACCTTCCTGAAATCCACCCCTCTTAGCTCTTTTTTCAGGGGTCCAAGCAATTCCAGCAGTTTGTTATACTGCCCGCGTATCACTATTTTTTTATCCAGGGTATCTGCCGCTTCCCTGCTGAGATACGGACAGTCAGAAAACTTCTTCTCACCGTTAATCACTGCAGTCGCAAAGGCCAGACACGTTGGTACTCCGCACTCCCTGCAGTTGGATTGATTCAGGTGTTTAAAGATTTCCAGATGACTGATTCCGGATTCTTTCTGGGCCATAAAAATAGTATAGCTCATTGGAAAGACAAAATAGAGAGGTCAGACACAAAAGCATTCCGGGTAACAGCATCTGTTCAATCATGTCTACCCTCAGGTAAAACCACAATATTGCATTAAAGAAAATCATTACCTGTGCCGATGATTAGAATAAAGAGAGATGTACGGGTGTTCTTGAAAGGAGGGTTCTGTGCAGAACAAGACGCAACATGATGCAATACTGGGGAAACTTGTTTCCCTGCGTCAGGGTTATGCACAAAAATTATCTGACAAGATCAGCGAAATTGATGCAGCGCATGAAAGGCTGCTGAAAGGCAATTGGAACCAACATCAGGCCGCCGTACTGCATGGCCTTCTTCATAAACTTGCCGGAGCAGCAGGAACCTTTGGTTTTCTGGAAATAGGTCAGTCCGCACGAAATGGTGAAGCCGTTCTGAAAGATTTCGTTGACGGCATTACAGAGCCGGATAGCAGGCAGAAAGAACTGCTTGCAGAACATGTTGCGCGAATTAAGGAATCATATGAACAGTCATCCCTTGATTCTACTGATCTCAAGATCGAAGTGCCGGCATACCATAATATTACGGATGGGGACACAGATGTCGATAACCGCCTTATTTTTTTACTGGAAGATGATGTGGCCCTTGCAAATGAGCTGGTTACTTACCTTGCGTATTATGGTTACCATACCAGACACTTCGAATGCATTGGTAACTTTAAACAGGCCCTGGAAAAAGTCGAACCAGTTGCGGTGATCTCTGACATAATGCTGCCTGACGGCAATGCCACCGAGATCCTGGAAAATATCCAGAGCGACCGTGCAAAACCCCTTCCCGTGATATTTATTACAATCCTGGAAGACATGCTAACGCGGCTGCACGCTGTTCGCTCCGGTGGGGTTGCGTATTTTCGCAAACCGGTTGATCCCACCAAGGTGGTCGATACTCTGGACTCACTGGTGAGTCGTAAAGACAATGAACCAAACCGTGTCCTGATCGTAGAGGATTCCATTTCATTGTCCGACTTCTACAGCTTCATCCTGAAGCAGGCCGGCATGGAAACCTTGGTAGTCAACGATCCGATGATGGTTATGCAGCCCCTGGAGGAGTTCAGGCCCGATCTTATCCTCATGGATCTTTATATGCCCGGCTGTTCCGGTCTGGACCTGGCCAAGATAATTCGGCAACAGGATACATTTCACAGTATTCCTATTGTCTATCTCTCTGTTGAGACCAATACCGAAATTCAGATGAAGGCCATGAGGCCGGGTGGTGACGAATTTCTGACCAAACCCATCAAACCCGGGCATCTGGTTTCATCGGTTAATTCCCGGGTCCGTCGGGCCAGGATTTTACGGTCCTTTATGGTGCGGGACAGTCTGACCGGTCTGTTCAATCATACCCTGACAAGAGAATATCTGTATCGGGAACTAGAACAGGCCAGAAGAAGAAACGGATTGCTCTCATTTGCCATGATAGATATTGATAATTTCAAATCAGTGAACGATAATTATGGTCATACGGTTGGCGACCAGGTGATCAGAATAGTTGCAAAGCTTATCAATCAGCGGATGCGGAAAACAGATATCATTGGACGTTATGGAGGAGAGGAATTTGCTATTATCATGCCGGATACAAGCGCTGAGACTGCAACATCTATCCTGGATGAACTGCGCCATAATTTCAGCCAGATCCCTCACCAGTACGGCGACATTGAATTCACTGTGACTATCAGCTGCGGTGTGGCAGAATTCCCTGCCTGTCAGAGTGCTGCCACTCTGAGTGAAACAGCTGATCAGGCATTATATGAAGCCAAGAACAGAGGACGTAATCAGGTTGTGAAAGCTGAACGGAACAGTGATCTCTTACATCAGGAGCAGCGCTGATGGACCATGTGTTACAGCGCATCCTGTATGTAGAAGACGATGAGGTCTTTCATGAAATTACCAGACTTGCCCTTGAGGAAGTCGGAAGCTATACCCTGAAAATATGCTTCTCCGGACAGGATGCTTTACGATCTGCCCCGGACTTTGCCCCGGACCTTATACTGCTGGATGCCAGAATGCCTGATATGGACGGCCCTGCCACTTTCAAGAAACTAAAGGAAATTCCCCAACTGGCGTCTGTGCCGATTCTTTTTATGACTGCAAATGTATTGCCCCGGGAAGTTGAACACTTCAAGAAACTGGGAGCAGCAGATGTTATTCACAAGCCGTTTGATCCCTTAACACTGGCTCACACTCTTGAAAATATATGGCAGAAAATCAACGGAATATCAGTGAAAACCAGCCTGATATAAATTCGATAAAAGGAGATAATTGAACGCTGAATCTTCACAAGCCCTAAAAATTATACTCAATTGATTTCTTAAGAAAGAGTCAGCATTACTTCTTCTGGCAACTTTTTTTCTTTTTTTGTTTTATTTCTTTCTTTATGACTGCATCTGTCCCTGATCTGTGTTAAAACATTCTCAACACCCTGACAATACTGTTCAATTTCTTCGTCAGTTAAGACTATTTTTTTAGAAGATTTGATTTTCTTCATCTTCAACCCTCCACCAGGATTTATTCTAGTTTGAAGTTAATTAACATATGTGATGAAAAAATGAAGAAAAAGTGAATAAATCATGAAGATATCGCCTCTTTCATTATTAATATTCTGAATCAGGTCATTGGTCTTAGGTGCGGGATTATCGGTGAATATAGTCCATAACCATTACCTACTACCTAATTACATATTACCCATAACCCACAACCTGCCCTCAATTACCCATTCTATTTTTTATCTGCTACAATTACTTTATTACTTCTCTCTATTGAGGCATCATGACAATTAATGGATTACGACGTATAGACGATTACAGGATCGAGGTCCCTAAAGGCTATAAAGACGGGATGAGGACCAACGGGATCATCTACATTGATAAAGAGCTTGAACAGAAACTGGAGCCCAAATCAGTAAATCAGGTGGCAAATGTTGCGACCCTGCCCGGCATAGTTGGACCTTCCATGGCAATGCCTGATATTCATACAGGTTATGGATTTACGATCGGAGGTGTTGCTGCCTTTGATTTAAAGGGAGGCATTATTTCACCCGGCGGAGTAGGGTATGACATAAACTGTG
Source organism: Thermodesulfovibrionia bacterium (assembly GCA_945788685.1). GTDB lineage: Bacteria > Nitrospirota > Thermodesulfovibrionia > UBA6902 > UBA6902 > CALZJD01. Next base: position 30,418 of record CALZMZ010000010.1, read on the forward strand.
GTGTCAGACTTTTAAGAACAAATTTCGAGAAAAACGAAATTCAATCAAAAATCAGAGATTTGATTGATGATTTCTACAGCAATATCCCTACTGGAGTGGGATCAAAGGGCAAGATGCGACTTAATGCCAATGAACATAAATCAGTTCTGCGTAAAGGAGCAAGGTGGGTTGTAGAACAGGGATTCGGAACTGCTGAAGACCTTGACCACACCGAGTCAAATGGATGTATTGAAGGCGCAGAGCCGGAGTTGATCAGCAATAAGGCCTATGAACGGGGAAAGGCGCAACTCGGTACACTGGGGTCAGGAAATCACTTCACAGAGATCCAGTATGTTGATGAAGTATTTGACGAGAACTTAGCAAACAGCATGGGGCTGTTTCAGGACCAGATAACTGTAATGATTCATACGGGATCACGGGGTTTCGGTCATCAGGTCTGCACAGACTTTCTTGATGTGATGCAGCGGGCAGCAAAAAAATACCAGTTTGACCTGCCTGACAGGGAGCTTGCCTGTGCCCCTGTTAACAGTCCTGAATCCAGAGATTATCTTGCCTCCATGAAAGCTGCTGCAAATTATGCATGGGCCAACAGACAGTTAATAATGCACTGGGTACAGGAGACATTTATGAAGACATTTCATGTCGGACCAGCTACCGCGGGAATGTCTCTCGTATATGATGTTGCTCATAATATCGCCAAAGTTGAAGAACACGTTATTCACGGCAAAAAAAGAAAACTTGTTGTTCACCGTAAAGGCGCAACCAGGGCATTCCCTCCGGGACATGCGGAACTGCCGGATGCATACAGAAATACCGGACAGCCTGTTATAATACCGGGTGATATGGGCAGGGCCTCTTATGTACTTGTCGGAACCGAACAGGGAATGAAAGAATCGTTCGGCTCAACATGTCACGGTGCCGGAAGGGTCATGTCAAGACATCAGGCAATAAAAAAGGCAAAAGGAAGGGCCATATGGAGAGAAATGGAAGATATAGGTATAATAGTTCGAGCCACAGGCAGGAGCACCCTGGCCGAAGAAATGCCTGAAGCATACAAGAATGTCTCTCATGTTGTTGATATAGTTCACCACTCAGGACTTTCAAAGAAAGTGGTAAAACTCAGGCCCCTTGGGGTCATTAAAGGTTGATCCATTGAAAAACAGAAAACTTAATGTCGGTAAAATTCCCTATGCCAATCTCTTTCCAATTTTTCATTATCTGGAGAGAAACGGGAACAGGGGAAAATACAGATTTGTTAAGGGCGCACCGTCCGAGCTTAATAAAATGCTCAGGCAGGGAGAACTCGACATCAGTCCGTCCTCTTCCATCGAATATCTGCGTAACAAGAGCCAGTACCGTATTCTTCCCTATCTTTCTATAAGTTCTTCAGGACCGATTAACAGTATTTTTCTTTTTTCAAAGCTTCCAATTGATAAACTGGACGGCAGGCAGATTGCTGTTACATCAGAATCAGAGACTTCAACAGCTTTGCTAAAAATCATACTTAAAGAATTTATGTCCCTGGAATGCGAATTTGAAGTATCCAGTACAAAAAATGTCAATGATCTTCTCTCAATATATGATGCAGCCCTGCATATAGGTGATACGGCAATGTCTGAAGGAAGGAAGCTTCGCAACGGCATGGCAGGAAGCATCCCCGGACTGAACATATATGACCTTGGAGAGCTATGGCATAAGCATACCGGTCTGCCATTTGTGTATGCATTGTGGGTAATCAGAAAGCAGTCTATTGACGAAAAGCATGATCTCATCAGAGACCTCTCTGATGAACTGCTTAATGCAAAACATGCCTCATCTCAGCTTCTGCCTGCAATTGCAAAAGACGCACCACATAATAAATGGATACAGGAAGAAGAGCTTGTCAGGTACTGGAAAGATATTTCATATGATTTTACTCAAAAGCATATGGAAGGACTGAAGCTGTTTGAGAAATACGCGCTTAAAACCAACGCGTTAGATTAAAAACCCCTACAATCATCTCTGTCCTGCTGGCAGGATATATAACCGGAGTGCCTCCGCTGATCTCAATATCACTTTCATCAAGCTCGAATAATGAATAACTGATTCCAAAGTAGAATCCTGTATTGTCTGCAATCTGTCTTGCTGCGCCAACTCCACCATCAAGGCAGGTGCCTTTTGTTTTAAAGGTTACATCTGACAGCTGACTGTTATCCACCCTGCCCTTTATGTGATATGAGTATGCGATCCTTCCATCCAGGGCCCAGCTGCCCAGTTTATACCCCATCCCTGTTCCTGCTCCAACCCGCCACAGGCTTACTTCTTCGGTTGAATTACCTGAAATTGCAATACCTCTCCATACATAGTCCTTTCTTTTAAATGTCAGCCCGTCCCAGCCGCCTGAAATATGCATCCTGTAATACATCTTTTCATGACTTTTTTTATATCCAAACCTCACATCATAAAACTGACCCGATATATCTATATCATTTGACTGGACATGAACATCATTAAATTCCCAGTTCTCCTTGTCCTCCAGTCCTGCAGTCCAGTCAGTTACTATTGCAGCAAAAAAATGGTCAGGTTTTTTAAATGAATATTCACCGGAAATACCGAACAGTATGGTGTTCACAGTTGACTCAGATTCAACATCCGTCCCAAAAGCGGATGTCTCTTCTTCATAGCTGACAACACCATAGCCACCATGGACACCAACACCGAAATTACCGGCATGGCCCTGTCCGGCCAACAAAATAAATACTGTCAGCAATGATAAAAGATAAATTTTTGTCATAGAGAACATATAAATAGATAGATCAGCGTAGATGAACGGTAGATCAATCGCTGATCTATCATTAAACCATAGTTGAGCCACTGTTGAGCATCCTCCGGCAAAATATTTATTAATAAATATCTACTTATTGTGCAGGGAAGCTCATGACGAGATATTACGTGACAGCACCGGCAACTGCTTCATGCGTGATTTCACCTGCAAATGTGTTTAACGCGCTCTTCAAAGGCCCGCTGCCTGTTGCCGACTTAGTTATTCCGTTATTTGCAATCATTTCTATATATTCAAGCGTTCTGTTGGTAAGTGCAAGCGTTGATGTTCGGGGATAAGCACCCGGCATGTTCGCAACTGTGTAATGAATAACCCCATCCACAGAATACACAGGATCGGTATGTGTTGTCGGCTTTATCGACAATTACTGATCCCTTTTTCATTCTTGACACCAGATCCCTTGAAACAAGTCTTGGCGCCCTGGCCCCTGTTACAAGGACAGCACCTATGAGAATATCACAGTTCAATACTTCTGCTTCAATATGTTCTTTTGTGGATTTCAGAGTATTGACCCTTCCCTTATAAACTTCATCAATATTCTTGAGTTTTGCATCTCCCCTGTTAATGACAGTAACGTCTGCTCCCATTCCAGATGCAACTTCCAGTGCGCCCATCCCCACTGCACCTGCACCCAGTATAAGTACCCTTGCAGGCGCAACACCAGATGCTCCTGTTACCAGTATGCCGGCCCCTCCATGTTTCTTCTGCATATAATAAGCTGCAACAACAGGTGCCATTTTGCCGGCAATCTCACTCATGGGCCTAAGCAATGGCAGTTCATGGTTTATTTCAAGTGTTTCATATGCAAAACCGGCGATCTTCTTCTTCAGCAGCATATCAATAAGTTCCTTATTGGGGGCAAGATGAAGATAAGTGAACAGGGCCTGTCCCTCATAAAAAAAGTCATATTCTTCAGAAAGAGGCTCCTTTACTTTTACTATCATCTCCGAATGCTCAAATAGATATTCCTTCTCCCTTATTTCAGCACCTGATGTTATGTACTCATCATCTGAAAAACCGCTGCCAACCCCTGCAGAATTCTCAATAATAATGTTATGTCCAGCTGTCACAAGTTTTTTTGCACCATCTGGAGTCAGAGCAACACGATATTCATGCTCTTTAATTTCTTTCGGAATACCTATAAACATTTAAATATCAAATAGATGTATTACTCTCTTGCCTTTAGCACATTATTGTGTCAGCATAAATTATCACACACATTACGACCTGTACTATTAAATCTGTGTACCTCCGTCATTATATAATATATATCTGTCAAAATGGCATGTGACAGTTTATGGTCATATGAAAATGAACCGGGAAGATATTTTGAAAGTTAAGTTTTACAAAACATTCATTTTGTTGATTTTTCACAAATAACGGTTATACTTTAATATAAGTACATATCCGTTATACGTTTAATTATCCGTTTATTCTGGCATAACAGTGTCACTTTGACATAAATATCTGAATGAGTAACTGGTATTTGCCTGAATTAATTAGATTGTATTATGGCACGTATATTGCAATATATGTAGGTATTCAACAAGAAATAATCTAATTAATTACAATCTTAATTAAATGCTGTCAGGAGGAAACATGTTTACAATAAGAACATATCATATATTGATTACGAGTATTTTTTTTATTTTTTTATTCATCAGTCCAGACCTTGCACCAGCCCAGACATGCACTGATGCTGACGGGGACGGGTTTAGTATAGAAGGAGGGGCATGCGGACAGGTGGATTGTGATGATACGGACAATACCGTATATCCCTTTGCACCAAAACTGTGTGATGCCAAAGACAATAACTGTGACGGCAAAAAAGACTTCACAACTGATGAAGACAAAGACGGAGACGGTGTAGCCTGGTGTGCCAATGACTGTGATGACAACAATGCAAACCAGTCCCCGCTGCTGGTTGAGGCCCCGATGGGCTCTACAATATGTGGCGACACTATAGACAACGACTGTGACAACAGGGTTGATAATTCAGATCCGGGCTGTCAGGTAGCATGTAAAGATTTTGATGAAGACGGCTACGGAGAATTTGCAGATGCCAGCTGTGATTTTCCTGGAGAGATTGACTGTGATGACACTGATGATACGGTCAATCCCGGAGCAATAGACGACAGCTGTAACGGAATAGATAACAACTGTGATACTGCTATAGATGAAGCGTATCAAACTGACAGCAGCTGTGGAGTGGGTGAATGTAAGACAAATAACATACCGAGCAGCTGTGTAAATGGAGTGGAAACACTCTGTCAGCCGGGATCCCCGGTGTTCGAGGGGCCCCAGAATGATCCAACATGCATAGGGGGAAAGGACGAAGACTGCGATACATTCATTGACGGTCTTGATCCCGGTTGTAATACATTGTGCATAGATCAGGATGGAGATGGATATGGAGTAAGCGGACTCGGAGACTGTGGAATTCCAAACCTGCTTGACTGTGATGACACTGATCCGGCAATAAATCCCGGAGGAGACGACGTAAACTGTAATGGGATTGATGAGGACTGTGTGGGCGGACCTGACAGCGGATACATAATAGACGATACATGCGGAACAGGTTTATGCAATTTGAATAACTCACCAAGCAGTTGTATAGGCGGAGTGGAAACAGCCTGTCAACCTGCATTGCCTGTAACAGAAGGACCTACAGGCACTGCGACCTGCATGGACAACCTGGACAATGACTGTGACGGGCTTACAGATACAGCAGATTTAGCAAATTGCAGCTCTCTGGACGTAGACGACGATGGAGATGGATTAACAGAGAACGACGGAGACTGTAATGATGGAGATCCAAACATCTATCCCGGTGCACCAAAGATATGCGACGGTAAGGACAATAACTGTGATAACAGGCTTGATTTTTCAACAGACAAAGACGATGATGGAGACGGTGCTACTGTCTGTCCACATTGGCAGACAGGACTCTCAGATTGCAATGATAATAATCCGAATGAATATCCAGGCAATTCAGAAGGACCGTTTGGCGATCCGACCTGTTCAGACGGATTGGACAATGACTGCAGCGGACAGGCTGATGCATTTGACAGCAATTGCGCTGCACCGAGCTGTGTGACCAAGTCCAATCCCAAGGACGGACCACATTTTGATACGCTACTGGACCCGGGAGCTGATCTTTTGGATCCGTCAGATGATACTGTTCATCCTGACAACAGCGCACTATTATGTGGTAAGTGTCACGGTCCAACCCTGGCAGACCCGATACGGTCCCAGTGTGACCGGTGCCATTCACAGACAGGGTCATTTAAACAGCAGTACCCGCTGGACCGGCCATATGGGTATGGATCGGCACAGAATGTTAATATTCACGGATCTGATATCGTGGGTACTCAATATGGTACCTGGAATACTGACTGTATGACATGCCATAATCCTCACCTTCAGGAACAGGATAATACATTTGGCACCAGCTATGGAAAACTGATAAAGGAATACATCTGTTTTGATAATCCTGTAACTGGATTAAACATAGAAGAGGTGGTTGAATTTACCGCCATGTCAGGTACCGGATCATTTGCTGACGGACCTCCATATACTGAGAATATCTGTAATATGTGTCATACACAGACAAACCATCATCAGAGAGACGGCACCGCGCCCGGAGGACAGGACCATAATAATGGCAGTACGTGTACCAGCTGTCATCCACATCTTGACGGTTTTGCGCCAACCGGTGGCGTACCTCCATTTCCTCACGACTCACAGCCCTTTATAGACAATTGCGATTACTGCCATGTGACTGCCACTGATTTCAGTTCTCCGATCCCTGATGCAAAGTGCAATCAGTGTCATACAGCTGCTGGTGTGCTTAAAGACCAGTTCCCGCAGGATTTTTCAACTGCGCCTGATGTATTGACACATAGTGGCAAGACTTGTGTGGAATGCCACAATCCCATGTTTGACCAGGGCAATCTTATGTTCATACGCCAGACAATTGCGAGCAGTGTATTTGGAGGGGTCATAGAGTTTACGGCATTTTCCGGACCAGGCTCATTTGCAGACGGATCTCCATTTGAAAACAACATCTGTGATACCTGTCACAGCCTTACAAACCATCATCAGGCTGACGGCAGTGCTCCGGGCGGACAGTCACACAATGACGGCACAGACTGTACCGGATGTCATCCGCATCTGGATGGATTTCTACCAACGGGTGGTGAAGCTCAGCCGCCTCATAATACCCTGTTCTTTAACAGCAACTGTCAGCTCTGTCACATAGAGACAGCACAGGGCATTGACTTTAAGGCAATAATTCCAGATTCCTATTGTCAGCAATGTCATGGAGCACGTGATTCACATACAAGTGATCCTGCGAGGAATCAATATGCATCAGGTAACTACACCTACGACATAATGTGCGTTGACTGTCATGACCCCATGTTCCCGGTCGGAAACAATAACAGAAAATTGCTCAGATCCAGTAACGCGTTCAGTTTCATAGCTGGAAGTAACATTATCAATACCAAAAGAACAGGACCGGGTTCTCTTGCAGATGGACCTCCGCATGAAGAAAATATATGTGAGACCTGTCATTCCCAGACTCTGCATAACAGGTATGATGGAGCAGGAATTCATCTTGATGGTATCGATAAAACGGGTACATACTGTATGCTATGCCATGACCATAACAGAGCGTTCATGGTCCCCGGACCAACTGCTGCGGAGAATTAAGATAAAGGGAAACCAATACTGTAAGATTATTTTACGATTATAATGCCATAGTGACAAATAATTTGACACTATGGCATTAATATAATTTACACTTGCATAATAACAGCCTGTATTCATTTAATATTCTATATGGTATATTATTTGCATATTTATACAGTTGTCGACATGCATATACACTATATGCATAAATTACTGGGAAATACATAACAATGCATTTTACCCGATCATTATTAGCGGTCTTAAGTTTAATTTTATTTTTGACAATACTATTTGGTATTCCCGCTCCTGCATTTGCAGTTACTGACAATGATGGAGATGGTTTTTCAGTTACAGACGGGGATTGTGATGACAATGATCCTGCTTCATTTCCTGGCGCAACTAAAATATGTGATGGCCGGGACAATAACTGTGACGGAAAAAAAGATTTCAGCACTGATGAAGACAAGGACAATGACGGGGTCCCATTGTGCAACAATGATTGCGATGACAATAATCCCGATATGTTTCCAGGTAACCAGGAAGGTCCTTTTGGAGATCCCTCGTGCAGTGACAGTATCGACAACGACTGTGACCGTCTAATAGACAGTAATGATACCAGTTGTAATGACCCATGCCTGGATGCAGACGGTGATGGATATGGAGTCACTGGTCATCCGGGCTGCCCTAAAGGCCCTGCAATTGATTGTGATGACAGTAAACAGACAATAAATCCCGGAAACCCGGATGACAACTGTGACAACATTGACAATAACTGCTCTGGAACCCCTGATGACGGATATCTGAATGGTCAAACCAGCTGCGGGATCGGGGCCTGTATTTCAGCCGGACAGAGGTATTGTGATGACGGGGTAGAAATCAATACCTGTATGCCCGGATCTCCATCAATTGAAGGACCCCTGGGCGACCTGTCCTGCAGTGATGCAAGTGATAATAATTGCAACGGACTTGTTGATATGGACGACGGTTCCTGCCTTTCCCCATGCCTGGACAGTGATCAGGACGGGTATGGAGCACATGACGACATAAGCTGTCAATTTGCAGGATTTGATTGTGATGATTTTGACCCGGACATCAATCCCGGAATATTGGATGATAATTGTGATGATATTGATAATAACTGTTCCGGCATTCCTGATGATGAATATGCAATTACACCGACTACCTGTGGTCAAGGAGCATGTTCTGCTTCAGGCCAAATGTCTTGTCAGAATGGAACAGAGATTGATTCATGCATCCCTGGTGCTGCTGCCACCGCAGACATGACGTGTAACGGCATAGATGATGATTGCGATGGTATCAATGATGAGGATTATGCAACATCAGTCACCAACTGCGGTATCAGCATATGTTTTTCTACGGGCCTTATGACTTGTCAGGGAGGAGTTGAAGTTGATACATGTGTACCTGGTGCACTATTAACTGAGGGGCCTCCGGGTGACCCTTCGTGCGGTGACTCACTGGACAATGATTGTGACGGCCTCACAGACTCTGCTGATGATCAATGCGCTGATAATGACAATGATGGCGATGGATTCACTATTACTCAAGGCGATTGTGATGATAATGATAACACGGTATTTCCATTCGCTCCAAGATTATGCGATGGAAAAGATAATAATTGCGACGGCAAAAAGGATTTCACCACCGATGAAGACAAGGACAATGACGGGGTCCCATGGTGCAATAATGATTGCGATGACAACAACCCTGATGCCTTTCCAAGAAATCAGGAAGGACCGATAAATGATCCCTCATGCAGTGACGGTTTTGATAATGACTGTGATAGCAATGTTGATCTGAACGATCCTTTATGCAATTCAACCTGCCTTGATAACGACAAAGACGGTTATGGTTTAAATGCTAACCCGGGCTGTCCCAATGGACCTGTTGCTGATTGTGATGATTTCAACCATGGTATTAACCCGGCAGCATCTGATGCAAATTGCAATAATCTTGATGATAACTGTTCCGGTACCCCTGATGATGAATATCAGCCGGTACCTACGAACTGCGGTGTGGGAGCCTGCGCTGCTACCGGACAGATCGAGTGTCATAACGGCATCTCAACAGACACCTGTTTCGCGGGACAGCCTCAGACTGAAGGACCGTTAGGAGTACCTGTTTGCAGCGATTCCATCGATAATGACTGTGATGGCTTTGCTGATGACCTGGATTCCAGCTGTTTAACTCCATGCTTTGATAATGATGGTGACGGTTTCGGTGCAAACGGTCATGCTGCATGTCCTGGAGGACCTGCAGTTGACTGCAAGGACAATGATCCTGACATCAATCCCGGTATACCTGATACAACGTGCAATAACATAGATGAAAACTGTTCCGGTACCCCTGATGATGAATATGTGCCAGTGCCTACGAATTGTGGTGTGGGAGCCTGTGCTGATACCGGACAGATAGAATGCCAGACCGGAACTGAAGTCAACACCTGCGCCACAGGTGTTCCCGGGATTGAAGGCCCCTATCTCGATACAACATGCACTGATTCCATTGATAATGATTGTGACGGCTTCACTGATATTGATGATATCCTTGACTGCAGCTCACCTGATGTTGATAACGATAATGATGGTGTCACAGAGTCACAGGGCGACTGTGACGATTCTGATCCCACGGTTTATCCTGGTGCCACGAAAATATGTGACGGCAAAGACAATAACTGTGACGGACGGAAAGATTTTGTTACTGATGAAGACAAAGACAATGATGGCGTTCCTTGGTGTGATGGAGATTGTGATGATTCAAATGCCAATAGCAGTCCCAACATGTCTGAAGGTCCTTATACTGATCCCTCTTGCAGTGATAATATTGACAATGACTGCAACGGCTATATTGATATAGGAGACCCATCCTGCGTACCTCCAAGCTGTATTACAAAATCAAATCCCAAGGACGGTCCTCATTTTGACACCCTGATGGACCCCGGAGCTGATCTCCTGGATCCGTCAGATGATACTGTTCATCCCAGCAACAGCGCGCTGTTATGTGGTAAGTGTCATGGATCATCATTAAGTGACGAAGTCAGGCAGAAATGTGAACGCTGTCACTCTCAAAATGGGACCTTTAAGCAACAGTATCCCATGCCCGGGCCATATGGATATGGTTCAGCCCCGAATGTCGAGCTGCATTCCTCAACAGTACTTGGAAACAATTACGGCAACTGGGACCTGAAATGTGTTACATGTCATAATCCTCATCTGCAGGAGCAGAACAAGGTTAATGGCACAACATATGGCAAGTTAATCAAGGAATATATCTGTCTTGACAACCCTGTGACAGGATTGAACATAGAAGAAATAGTAGAATTCACTTCTGCGTCTGGTCCGGGGTCCTTTGCTGACGGACAGCCGCACAACAGAAACATTTGTGAAGCGTGTCATACGCAGACAAACCATCACAGGAGAGACGGTTCTGCACCGGGTGACTTTGATACCGGCGGTAATTATATTGGCCACTATGACGGTACCAATTGTACTGACTGTCATATTCATGACCAGGGCTTCAAACCAAGTTGTAATGCCTGTCATGAAGCGCCTCCGCCTACCGGGACACATCTCAAACATTATGGAGGTTCTGGTGATGATGCTATCTATGGTGGGACAGGCATAACAGAAGATATTACATCACAGAGTCCTGTGTATATACTGAATTGCGGTAACTGTCATCCTGTGGACAATACAGACCATATGAATGGGTTATCAAATTCAGGTGGAGGAGATGCAGAAGTGCAGCTTTACAGTCCGAACGCGCCTGCCGGTTCTCTTAAAGCAATGAATGGACCTTCAGCCAATTATGTACCGGGACCAGTCGTGTTTACTGATAACAGAGGTTTTAAATACACTGAGGGAACCTGCAATAATGTTTACTGTCACAGTAGTACAAATGTAACAACCTCAGGAAGTATTCCTTTACCTGATTTTGCTTATCCATTGAATTATACTCCTCCATGGGAAAGTTTCGTTGTGACAACAAGACAATACCAGAGCCCGACCTGGGGTGTGGACACATTGGATTGTAACGGTTGTCATGGATATCCCATCACTAATGCATTTCCGGTTGTATCAGCAGGTGCAGGGGACAGCCATGCCTGGATAGATGATATTGGAGATCTTAATCTTCATGCATGGAATATGGGATTTGGCCCTCTTCAGTGCAACACATGTCATTACGATACAGTGGAGGATGACTTCCTGTGGATAACAGATAACAACGGCAATCTGCTTCTTGATGACATTACTATTTTCAATACGGCAAAGCATGTTAATGGAACTAAAGATATAGCATTCTCTCTCAATCCGATACTCTACCCGACATCAACCAAGGGTGATGTTTCCTTTGATATTTCCAGCATTATATTTGATCAGCAGGACAAAACCTGTACTTCAGTTCCATGTCATCTGTCGCAGACAGTAGTGAAATGGGGCTCTCCATACAGACGCGATAACATTGATGAATGTAATGTCTGTCACAGATTCTAGACTTTCAAACTGTCCAGTCAAGAAATATTTTTTTAAGAGCTGATCGTTATTAGATAAGCCTCTTTTATGCTTATAATTTATATAATGCTGATTAGCATTTTAGTATTCATACTTCATTAGATTCTTTTATATGTCTCAAATGTGGGACATAAACTGGAAAGAATCACTGTGGCAAAATAAGCATGCCAAAATGGCATGTTATCGAATTATCAATTACTTTAACTATTGATTACTAGACATTTTAAATAATGGCACATTAATTGCTTTAATATTATATATATTTGTTAGTCGGACATAAATTTTTCGAGTAAATGGGAAACATCATGCCATTTTTCAGGTTATTCTTTATTTTTCTGCTGTTTTCTTTTTTGTTGCTTTCGCCTTCAGTTTATAACTCCGCATATTCCCAGACGTGCACAGATGCAGACGGGGACGGATTCAGCATAGAAGGAGGGGCATGCGGACAGGTGGATTGTGATGATACGGACGATACGGTATATCCCAATGCACAAAAGCTGTGTGATGCCAGGGACAACAACTGTGACGGCAAGAAGGACTTCTCCACGGATGAGGACAAGGACAATGATGGCGTACCGTGGTGTGCCAATGACTGTGATGACAACAATGCAAACAGGTTTCCTGGCAATGTAGAGGCCCCGATAAACTCACCAATCTGTTTAGACGGAATAGACAAT
>CALZMZ010000011.1 GCA_945788685.1 Thermodesulfovibrionia bacterium
TGTGCGTATCATCTTTAAGGTGTTTTTACTTCTGTAGGCAAGGGAATTCGTGCTTACCATCTCGGTAAAGGCAAGAGAACAACCAAATGGTCTCACTGTCATCCGGTAAGGCAGGTCTGTTATCCCTGCCATCGGGGCAAGGAGCAGAGGAGAGTTGAGGGTTACATTTCCGATCTTAAGCACAGCAGATATTATACATCAGGGATTGACTCGTTGTCCGTCGATCGTCGCCTGTCAAACGTCGTCCGTCGAGCGTCATCCGTCGAGATTATAACTATATTTAATACCCTAAAGGAATAAAGTTACAGTCAATTAAATCATATCTGTACCCATCACTTAACCCGGTCGAAGCACTGATTCCTCTTTCAGCGATTAAACCTATCCCCGGTGCAAGAAACTCGATGTCCGTGACAGCACCTGCAGGAGGTGTAACACCAGCGGGAAGATTTGATTCTATGATAGTGTTCTGGGAATTCGGGCTTATCTTGTCATCGTATGTCGCCCAGACAATAATATTATTGTACGATTCGTCTATACCATATACGCTTCTTGTAACAGGATCGAGATTATCCCAGACACGCAGAATAAAATAACTGCCCATACCGTTGAAATCGGCTGAATACCCGTCCTGAAAATACCCGAGAGTGTAATCAGGATCAATATCTCTCATCACTCCTCCGTTCATAGCGTAATAATACGTGACAGATGTTATATCATTGGATAAGACTTCAAACTTGTCTGCTGCAGACCCTGAACTGCAAACAGGATTGTTCTTGAATGTGAAGCATTCAAAAATTGTCCTGCTGAAGGTATCGGCAGGATCATCAATATTTGCATAGGTACATGAATTCCCTTCGACCAGTGGCGTATAATCAGCAATATTGTATAGCGTCGCATTATTGCAGTTCGGGCGAACAACTACTCCCGGTCCAAGGATTACGTCTAACTGATCAAGTTGCGTACAGGGGATGCCGTCATTTCCTGTCAGGTCGAGACCTGTTAAACCGGTTAAAGAAAATAAAGGACTGACATCGGTTATATTGTGGTCCGCAAAATACTGATCAGATAAATCCAGATCTACAAGTCCTGTCAATTGTTCAATGCCGCCAAGATCAGTCAGTGGTTGAAATGGACAGTCTAAAGATGTTATGTCTTCTGTGCAGAACTCATCATGGTCCTGTTCAAAGGCCACACAATCCCTCAGTTCCGGAACTGCAAAAACAATTTCAGCAATCGGTTTATATATGCAATCAGGGGTAAATGGCGCAGATGTCCATGAACCGGATGTTTGAATGAATCCACATTGCTCGCTTATAGTAGAGATACTATATGTTCCCTGACTGTTATCAGGGCCGACAAACTCACCGCTTACAGACCAGTTTGTATCATCGTCATTAACACTCAGAGAAAATATATTTTGAGCATTAATATGTATGGACGGCAATCCTCTCCCTACCGTCATTGAGGTTCCAGGGCAGGATGGAAAACTGACCGGGCCCAGACTGATTGCCTGTCCGAGCAGCATACTCCCATCTTGTGTGATATGCTGACCATCAACCGAAACGTTGAATCGTGCAACAGCACCTGACCAGAATCCCGTCATAAAACCCGGACAAGAAAGATCACTGCCATTACAATCCTGGTCTATACTGTCTTCACATATATCTTCAGCACCGGGATTAATACCTGCATCTGCGTCATCGCAGTCACCCTGGTCTTCTGTATATCCGTCTCCATCATCGTCAACAGGATTGTGTGAAGTCTTAATATCTCCCATAGAATAAGGTGTATTTTCATAACATGTAATATTTTCTGAATGAATTTCTTCTGAGCCCTTCACAATAACTAGTCTATGGTCTCCAACCTCTACTTCTACAGAAAATTTCCCGTTACTGTTCGTAGTTGTTTTAACAGGATCACTGTGAATCGTAACTTCTGCTCCTTCAACAGGATTCCCGTTCCCATCCAGTACAGTTCCGGATACTATAGTTGTTTTAGCAGAAGGTGTCGTTGAGTCACCTCCACTGCTGCCACAGCTTATAGCTAGAAATGTGATTAAGATTATGAGACCTGCAGACTTAAAGCTTTTCATATACTAACCCTCCCGTAGATATGATCGTAACTATTTAAAACAGATTTAAAGACTTGCGGAAAATAAAAAGAATGTACATATATTAATCAAATTATTCAATAAATTCAAGAAATAACAATTTGTATTTCGAAATCAGGAAGGTATTGATTACGATTAGCAATCTATCTCTTATTGGATAAGATTGATTTATTGTTAAGGGAGATTATGCGCGGAATGCGGCAGCATAGAGTTTAAGAAAACAAATATCTTGAAACTTGACGAATAAATCACTCCTCAAATTTTGCCATAAAATTTTCATACATGCTCTTTACATATGCCTTTTCTTCTTCAGGTTCCATCTTTACAAACCTGTCAATATTGATCGAAACATCTTCAGGTATCTCCTTGAGAAACCTTGAAGGAACGGAAAGTTTTTCTTTGCCGTACTTTCTTCTTTTCTCTGTATATGTAATGAACAGTTCCTTCATGGCCCTTGTTATTCCCACATAGAAGAGCCGTCTTTCCTCCTCAACACCTGATGATGTATGAACAGACTTTTTATGCGGGACCAGTTCCTCCTCTGCGCCGGCTATAAACACTACAGGAAATTCCAGACCCTTTGATGAATGAAAGGAGATAAGGGTAACGCCCTGTCCTTTTTTCTCTTCCTTTTCCTCAAGCATATCAGTAAGGGCCATGGTTTCAAGGAACCCCTGAATAGAAGGTGATCTTTCCCTGGACTCGTAATGTTCCAGTGATTCAACAAGACCATCCAGATTTTCCATCCTTCTGAAAGCAGCTTCCGGCCCTTTATATAAATGGGTAATATAGTCCCTGAAATGTATCTCCTCAAGCAGCTCTTTAACACCGCTTGCCATATTTTTTCCTTTTGACAAAATCTCCCTGTATCGATCTATCACTGCATAAAAGATCTCTGCCGATGACAGCGCCCTCCTGCTGATGCCATTAATCTCATCAGTCCTTCCAAAGGCCTCAAGCATAGCAATAGACTTTGATTGAGCAAAATCAGAAAGCGATTTTATGGCCGAAGGGCCAAGGCCTCTTTTGGGCGCGCTTATTGCCCGTAATAGACTGAGGTCATCTGATGGATTTGCAATAATCTTTAACCAGGCAACAACGTCCCTGATTTCTCTCCGCTCGAAATAGCTCGTACCGCCGACAACCGTGTAAGGTATCTGTTTGCTCCTCAGGGCCTCTTCAAAAGGTCTTGAAAAAGTGTTTGCCCTGTAGATCACAGCAATGTCCTCAAATGGAATATTCTTTTCATCCCTGATCATTGAGATCCTGTCCACAATCCAGTCAGCCTCGTCCTCTGTATCATCCGCCTTAAAGATATTTACCTTTGGTCCATCCCCCCTTTGCGTCCAGAGGGATTTTTCCATCCTGCTGATATTATTTTTTATCACTCCGTTTGCCGCTTTAAGAATATGGTCAAAAGACCTGTAGTTCTGTTCAAGCCTGACCGTAAGGGTGCCGGGGAAGTCCTTTTCAAAATCAAGTATGTTGCTTATGTCAGCGCCTCTCCATCCATAAATGGACTGGTCATCATCGCCAACCACGCAGAGGTTGTTTCTCTTCCCTGCGAGGAGTTTAATAAAACCGTACTGTATTCTGTTCGTGTCCTGGTACTCATCGACCATTACATACAGGAAACGCTCCCTGTACTTTTCAAGAACATCAGGATAATTTTTGAAAAGCTTTAATGTTAGGAGCAGCAGGTCATCAAAATCAAGTACGTTCATTGATTTAAGCGCTTCAAGATACCGGGGATAAATCAGTTCGGAAGCCTCTTCTATAGATTCATCGGTATCATTACTGTCATGCCGGGTATATTCATTCTTTCTCCAGCTTATCCTTTCCAGAACAGACTCAGGCTTGAAGCTTTTATCATAAAATCTGATGTCAGACATTATGCTGCGCATCAGAGAAAGCTGTTCAGATGTGTCATAAATGGTAAAGTCTTTTCTGTAGCCGAGATGGTCAATCTCTTTTCTCAGTATACGTAAACAGATGGAATGAAATGTAGAAATGACCGGAAGCCCTGCCCCGCTCCGAACCATGGACTTTACCCTGTCCTGCATCTCCCTTGCTGCCTTGTTTGTAAAGGTAACAGCAAGTATTGATGATGGTCTCACACCGCTGTTAATGAGATATGCCGTTCTCATCGTAATCACCCTTGTCTTACCCGAACCTGCACCGGCAAGGACCAGTATCGGGCCTTCTGTATGCATCACAGCTTCTCTTTGTCTTGGATTAAGACGGTCCAGTTCTTTGTAAATGTCCATGAGTAGTGTACTAATGTTTTAGAGTCATGCGATCAAACGTGTAAAAGATGAATAACTTCGCATTAGAGCTTCGAGGTATCTCCCCTCCCTTGACGGGAGGGGATTAAGGGGAGGGTGATGAATTAATCGATAACACCCCCACCCTAACCCTCCCCCGTCAAGGGGAAGGGAAATTGGATATACTCACTATGCTAAGCTTAAAAAATTTCTTTGATTTAAAAATCCAAACAATTCATTTTAATTCAATATGTTAATTCCAAACTTTTTGAGACTCTCTGCCAGGGCGCAGAGCGGAAGACCCACGACATTGAAAAAATCACCTTCTATTTTTTCTATAAAAACAGCGCCAAGTCCCTGGATGGCGTATGCACCTGCTTTATCAAGTGGCTCTCCGGACCTGACATAAGCATCTATTTCAGCCTGTTGAAGTTTTCTGAAATAAACTTTTGTTTCTACTGATCTGGAAATCTTCTTATTCGTTTTACTATCAATGACAGTAAATAATAACTGAATGCACCTTCCCGCTTAATGTCTTTAACATCCTTCGAGCATCATCAGGACCGGAAGGTTTGCCCAGAAGTTTGTTCTTATACACAATAAACGTATCAGCGGCAATGATTATCGCATCAGTGTACTTCTGAACAACATCTTCAGCTTTTTTTCCCGAAAGGAACCTCGCAAGTGCGCGTGGTTCCTTTGATATGGCAAGGTCCTCTTCATAGCTGCTTTTGCATACTGTGAATTCAAGACCTGTTGTTGCAAGGATCTCTTTTCTTCGCGGTGACGCTGACGCCAGTATTATTTTTCTCATTCTCGTTAAGTAATAAGAAGCTTTTTATTCGTTTTTCTTTTCTTTGCCTGTCATTCCCGACCCCGATCGGGAATCCAGTGTTTTCAATTTAAAACAATAGCCTACCCATGGTTCTGCTTCCAGGAGTTTACGGAA
This sequence comes from Thermodesulfovibrionia bacterium, assembly GCA_945788685.1. Classification (GTDB taxonomy): domain Bacteria; phylum Nitrospirota; class Thermodesulfovibrionia; order UBA6902; family UBA6902; genus CALZJD01. The sequence goes on from CALZMZ010000011.1 coordinate 5,324, forward strand.
AAGAATCTGGATACCCGTTTCCACGGGTATGACATCACATACTTATGATTAATTAGCAATATCATGTTTCAGTCTTAATTTTATTAAATGCTTCATAAAAGGGGTTGTTACTGAATCCGCTTTGTGCCGTCTTCTTACTCACCTGTTTCATTCTATTCTTTTTAACCATCTCTGCTTCTTTTTTAATTTTTGCTTTCCCGGCTGCCTTTTCACTTTTTTCTTTAGGAACTGCCAGACTTCTCCTCATGGAAAGTGCTATCCGCTTTCTTTTAACATCAACCTCCATCACCGTCACTGTTACCTTCTGCTGGACCTTCACAATATCTGCCGGATTTTTTACATACCTGTCAGCAAGCTCACTTATATGTACGAGACCGTCCTGGTGTACTCCGATATCCACGAAAGCGCCAAAAGCAGTAATATTGGTTACTATGCCCGGAAGTTTCATCCCGGGTTTCAGGTCATTCATATTCTCTACACCATCGGCAAAAGAAAAGGTCTCGAACTTCTCTCTTGGGTCCCTGCCCGGTTTATCAAGCTCATCCATAATGTCGGTCAGAGTCGGCATACCCACCTTATCAGTCACGTAACGAGAAAGATCAATATTTGTTCTCATATCTTTATTATTCATTAATTCCTGTAAGTTACAACCGATATCCTTAACCATTGCATCAACTATATAATAACTTTCAGGATGGACTGCCGAACTGTCCAGAGGATTATCACCATCACCTATACGAAGGAATCCTGCTGCCTGTTCAAAAGCCTTTGGTCCGAGACGGGCTACCTTTTTAAGCTCTATTCGGTTGCTGAACGAACCATGCTCATTTCTGTATTCAACAATGGATTTTGCAAGCTGGGGGCCAAGGCCTGAGACATACGTAAGGAGCTGCCTGCTGGCTGTATTGACCTCAACACCCACTCCATTCACACAACTGATCACAACATCATCAAGGCTTTTCCTCAACTCTGCCTGGTCAACATCATGCTGGTACTGTCCAACCCCTATTGACTTGGGATCTATCTTTACCAGTTCTGAAAGTGGGTCCATCAGCCGTCTTCCGATTGAAACAGAACCCCGGACAGTCACATCATGATCGGGAAACTCCTCCCGTGCAACATCAGAAGCAGAATAAACAGATGCCCCGCTTTCATTTACCATGACGATATTAATGTCAGCAGAAAGACCGATACTTCTTATAAAGGTTTCAGTTTCCCGGCCTGCGGTGCCGTTACCTATTGCGATTGCTTCGATCTTAAATTCATTACACAGATGTTTAATCTTTGCAGAAGCCTCCTTAATCTTCTTATCTGAAGACTGGAGATATATCATGTCATTATGCAACAGTTTACCCTGACGGTCCAGACATACCAGCTTGCATCCTGTCCTGAATCCGGGGTCGATTGCAAGTACTGTTTTTCTGCCAAGCGGCGGAGAAAGAAGGAGCTGTCTCAGATTATCGACAAATACCTGAATCGCATCCTTATCAGCTCGTTTTTTTGCAGCAAGCCGTATCTCTGTTTCTATTGATGATGAAAGCAGTCTTTTATAGCTGTCCTGAACAGCCAACCGGACCTGTGCTGAAGCCTTACCCGTGCCTTTTATAAAAAGAGATTCAAGCAGATTGATAGCATCATCCTCCGGAGGATTAATGCGAAGCATGAGAAACTCCTCGCTCTCCCCCCTGCGGATTGCCAGCATCCTGTGTGACGGGATCTTCTGTACAGGCTCTTCCCAGTCATAATAGTCTTTATATTTAATTCCATCCTCTTCTTTTCCTGAGACCACCCTTGATGTAACCGTCCCCTTTGCCATATATAGTTCACGCATTTTCTCTCTTGCATGCTGGTCCTCACTCACCCACTCAGCAATTATGTCCCTTGCTCCGGCAAGGGCATCATCGATTGAGTCAACACCCTTTTCATTATTAATAAATACCCCGGCCTCATCTTCAGGAGCGATGTCATCCTGAGCAAAAATTATGACTGCAAGAGCTTCAAGCCCCTTTTCTTTAGCAACAGTAGAGCGTGTCCGGCGTTTAGGTCTGAATGGCAGATAAATATCCTCAAGTCCGGTCATGGTATCAGCGTTCTCAAGTTTCTTCTTAAGCTCATCTGTAAGCAGGCCTCTATCTTCTAAAGATTTAAATATCGCATCACGTCTCCTGTCCATCTCTCTCAACTGTTCAAGCCTGTCCCTGACAGAAGCGACAGCAACTTCATCCAGAGTGCCTGTTGCCTCCTTCCTGTAACGGGATATAAATGGTACTGTTGCGCCCTCATCAAGAAGCCCGGCCGCTGCTTTTACCTGCCATGGTTTTACATCCAGTTCTGAAGATATTATCTGATGGTACTGTTCGATTTCATTCTCCTGTTTCAAAAGTAATATGTAATTCGTATTGTTTCAAATTCCAGGCTATGAAATAATAAGAATTCCCTCTTAAAAGGCGTGATGATCATAATACCAGATTACATATATTTAATGAAGGTTGTTTTTTTTGAAATGAAATACAGGGAACTGCTAACGTTTTCTATCCTGACGGCCCGAATGCTTTTTAAAAGATTTTTTTCTCTGGTCTCCCCGTTGTCCCTGCTTATCAATTCCACGACCGGTTGTTCCAGATCTGGAGGGCTTTGATTTTGATCGTCCCTGTCCCGGTGTTCTTCTTCCCGTGCTGTCACCTCTTCTTGCAGAACGGGCAGCCCTTCTGTGATACTCTGTTACTATCATGTCCTCGGTGATATTCATGACCGGTATCTTCTGTTTTATGAATTCCTCTACACTTTCGAGGGAGTGAACATATTTTTCACAAGCCAGGCTGATCGCTTTCCCCCCAGCCCCTGCCCTCGCAGTCCTGCCAATGCGATGAACATAGTCCTCCGGGTCCTGGGGCAGATCATAATTGATAACGTGGGTTACTCCATCAATATGTAGTCCCCGGCTTGCCACATCTGTTGCAGCAAGTACGGGTAAGGAACCTCCCTTGAAATGAGAAAGCACTTTCATCCTTTTTTTCTGATGAAGATCACCGGTAATGGCAGCTGTTGATATCCCGTTTGCACTCAAAAGCAACTCAAGCTTTTCCGCCTCTGCTTTGGTATTGCAGAAAATCAGGTACCTTCCTCCCGTCTCTCTTCTCAGAATCCCCAGGAGAAATCCGAATTTCTCGGACATACCTACGTGATATATTTCCTGCTCAATCAGCTCTACCGTAATCTTCTCCGGAGTAACGGAAAACTTTTCGGGCATGTTCATATGTTCATAACACAGTTCCATTACTCTGTTGGAAAGTGTAGCTGAAAAAAGCATTGACTGACGTTTGTTATACGGGGACATCCTTCTGAGCAAAAACCTGAGATCACTGATAAAGCCCATATCAAACATGCGGTCAGCTTCATCAATAACCAGGAACTGTGTTTTTTTAAGGCTATACACTTTCTGTTTGAGATAATCAATCAGCCTGCCGGGAGTTCCTATCAGGATATCAACTTTCTTTGATAACTGATCACGCTGTTTCAGATAGTCAACACCTCCAAACACTGAAAGTATCTTAAACCCTGCCGGTTCCCCCAGCAGTCTTGCCTCTGCTTCTATCTGGACAACAAGCTCACGGGTAGGTGCAATGATCAGTGCCCGGGGTGAAGGACCCCTTTCCGGCGGTGGTATCTTCAGCATGCGGGAAAATACGGCAATTAAAAAAGCTGCTGTCTTACCTGTTCCTGTCTGCGCCTGGCCTGCTACATCTTTACCTTTAAGCGCCTCAGGTAAAGTAAGGGCCTGGACCGGTGTGCATTCACTGAATCCGGCTGCCTTGATACCGTCCAGAATTTTTCTTGGTATATGCAGGTCTTTAAATTTCACCATATTACTATACATGAATATTACCCTATAAACACAACATCACAGTAAATCAGGGCTGACATATCCTGATAATCATCAAAAAACCCTTTAACTATGTTATATTCTTGCTTTTAAATTCCGGGAGGCCTAGACTATTTAGATGAAACTCAAAAAAATATATTGCGATGACCTTGAGAAAATGATTGATAAAGAAGGATGCTACGATGCGAAGGGGTCCACAATCTGCCGGGTCTGCAAAGAAAAACCGATCAGGAAAAAACCGGCTGTCAGGTCCAAAGCTCTTCAATAAATATCTTTTTATGCTTGCTTGTTAAAAACAATATATCACTCAAAACAAGCTTCACGTTGATGATGACATTTACCTGCACAGGCACCTCCCCTGTCATGACTAATCATTAATCTTTTTTTGGCCAGTCAGAGTTGTCTTCATCTTCCACATAATAACAGAACAGGTCCCATTCAAACTCTTTCTTTGAAACAGGACATCGCAGGGTGACCTTGCGGTCAGTCAGACCGATGACCTCCCAGTCACCATTGCGTTTTGATCCTTCAATTCTTATTTTCTGTCCCTTCCGGAATGGATATGGTTTAAATATTGTTACCGTCTGATCTGTCACTGTTACCTCCTGTCTTGCATCATTCTTTTATGGTATGTGATACCTTCTTATTAATAAAGTGTATATTTCTCATATTAACATGACATTCAGAATTATTTTTTACAGGCAGGAAATTTATACGTTAATGAGTTAATATAGTCATTCTTATTTTAAAAACCAAAATAAACGTCAGAGGGACAAATATGATGAATGGTAATTCAGTAGGTGGAGAAGTAGTTTCATGGTGCACTAAGTGCAAGCTTGAACTTGGGCATACAATAATTGCTATTGTTGATAATAAACCTAAAAAGGTCAAATGCAACACATGCAATGGTCAGCACAACTATCGCTCAGCACCGGCCGGACCGGGAAAAACAACTGCAAAAAGGGCCGGCAGGAAAAGAAAGACTCCTGAAGAAATATACAATGAACATATTACGAGACTTTCCAAAGGTGACATCCCTGTCACCAGAAAATACAGGATTGACGAAAAGTTCACGGTCGATGATCTGGTTGATCATCCAAAATTCGGAGTTGGAGTTGTTATGGCAATAGTCAAGACAAACAAGATTGAGACCCTGTTTAAAGACGGCCCCCGGTTACTTATTCAGAATCAATGAAGCATCTTCATATTATTGATGCGATAGAAGTTGATATTGCGGCCCGTTATTGTATTACACATAATTGCGCATCAGGTATCTGCAGGAAACCAGTATTATCAAAAACTTGTTCGGGCTTGATTTTTAATAAAACTTGAGAATAAGGCCGGCGAGTTGCTGTCAGATCAGTAAATTGATTTTTTATGGACCTGATAAATGTATTAATGGCAGCTGTTAATCCTCTTTTCCTTATTCCCCTAACCCACATTATTCACAAATATTTAAATCCGGGAGGTAAATGTCAATAATGTGGGCTAAAGAAGATTCAAATTATACCGTAATAATATGTAAGTGATAATATGATGTTAGCCTGTATTCATTGGCCTGGAATACATATCTAACAAGGAGTGTGTATAAATTGAGCAGACAAGTCAAACAATCAGATATTTTACTTGAATCTGGAACAAATGAACTGGAAATAGTGGAGTTTCTTATTGGCACTAGCACGTATGGAATTAATGTTGCCAAGGTAAGAGAAATAATCCGCTTTCCAGAGGCAACAGTACCGGTTCCTAACGAGCACCCATCAGTGGACGGTATTGTTGATCTGCGCGGTAAGATTGTACCAATTGTTAACATGCAGAGACATCTTGGACTCGTTGATGATACAGACAGGATATCATCCTATGTAATAGTCAGTGATTTCAATAATACAACAGTCGGTTTCTGTGTAAGTAAAGTTGTTGGTATCCAGAGGCTGTCGTGGCAGCAGATAGAACCTCTGGCCAGCATGGCTTCATCTGAATCAGGAAGCGTTACCGCTGTTATTAAACTTGAAGACAGAATGATTTTATTGCTGGACTATGAAAAAATAACATCAGATATTTACCCTGATTCAGGAATGAAGAGTGAAGATATTACACCCGAAGAAGAACCGAAAGTGGACAGAACTGTAAATACTGTTTTTGTTGTTGAAGATTCAAAATATATACAGAAAATAATAGTCACCACTCTGGAAAAGTCCGGATATAAAGTCATGAGTGCCAATGACGGACAGATGGCATGGGACAAATTAAACTCAATAATGAACAATGAAAATTTCCGGGCAATTGAAGACCATGTAAATGTTATTGTTTCAGATATTGAGATGCCCCGGATGGACGGACTTCACCTTATCAGAAACATCAAAGCTCATGATAATCTCAAGTATGTCCCGTGTATAGTATTTTCATCCCTGATCAGTTCTGAAATGTCATTAAAGTGCAAGTCTGTCGGTGCTGATGCCCAGATAAGCAAGCCTGAAATTACCGACCTTGTTGATCTTGTGGACAGTTTTATCTTTAAGGCATCTGATAAGACCTTACGTTAACGGTAATCATGGCCCGCCCTTAAGGGATTTAAAAAAGAACGTCTCTCATATCTTCCCCTGCCCTGCCTGCATTATCGAAAAATATCTCTGTGCTACTATAGTGCATGGTTTTAAATTACATCTGGATCGCATTTTTTCTGAGTGCATTTGTAACAGCCATAATCAAACTCATCTTCTTCCATGATGTTGAAGTCTTTGCTGATATCATAAAAGCCACTTTTGATTATGCCAAGACCGGTTTTGAAATCTCCCTCGGTCTCACTGGAGTTTTGACATTATGGATGGGGCTTATGCAGATTGGAGAAAAAGGCGGTGTGGTAAAAATATTTTCCAGGGCAGTGGGTCCCTTCTTCCACCGTCTCTTCCCTGAACTGGACAGGGACCACCCTGCCATAGGATCAATCATGATGAATATATCCGCCAATATGCTTGGCCTGGACAATGCTGCTACTCCTCTTGGACTTAAGGCAATGAAGGAAATGCAGAGCACAAATAAGAACAAAGATGTGGCATCCGACGGGATGATTATGTTTCTTGTATTAAACACTTCCGGATTGACTTTGATACCTGTTACAATTATGGTGTATCGGTTTCAGCTGGGGGCAGCTGATCCTTCTGATATCTTCATTCCAATCCTGCTCGCAACATCATTTTCAACACTGGCAGGACTCATCAGTGTTTCCATTTATCAGAGAATCAATTTACTGGATAAAGTGATCATGTCTTACCTTGGGGGCATTGGCCTTCTCATCGGTACAGTTATTTTTATGTTCTCACGGATGAGCAGGGAGGAAATAGCGATTGTGTCAAATGTAGCCGCCAATCTTCTTCTGTTTTCGATTATTACTTTATTTGTCCTCCTTGCAGTGATTAAAAAGGTCAATGTGTATGAAACATTTATTGATGGCGCCAAAGACGGGTTTAATGTTGCTATAAAAATAATTCCCTATCTCATAGCCATACTCGTTGCAGTTGGTGTGTTCAGGGCATCAGGTGCAATGGATATGATCGTAGGACTGATCCATAAGCTGTTAGTGTCACTCAATATTGATTCTGATTTTATTGGCGCCCTTCCTACCGCTTTTATGAAACCGCTCAGCGGCAGCGGGGCAAGAGGCATGATGGTAGATGCAATGAACACTTACGGTGCAGACTCATTCGTTGGCAGAGTATCTTCTATTGTTCAGGGAGCTACTGATACAACTTTTTATATCATCGCTGTATATTTTGGCTCGGTCGGCATCAGGAAGACCCGTTATGCTATTACATGCGGACTGATTGCTGATATTGCTGGCATCTCAGCTTCAATATTACTGGCATACCTGTTCTTTCACTAATTAAACATTCCTGTCAATCTCAATTGTCAGTTAACACTTTATAAATTTATAATCAACTTCAGAGTTTAACAGCTTCAGTAAACAATACAGATTGACCCACCGGCCATTTTTGCCTACCTCCTTTTAGGCCGTTTTGTCCTATTCATATGAGTTTAAATTTCTAACTACATGTTTTTTAATCTTTTTTCATCTGGCACTGCAATTGCATTGTATTTACATGATTTACAATTAAATTGATACATTAATATGAGGAGAAACAAATGGCCAGTCGTTCACATAAATATATAATTCCTGTAACGGTTGATGACGGAAACATGAAATCATCAAGCAACAAGGAAACAGCTTTAAAGCACAGTATGAAGATCAATCTGGACCCTTTGCTTGTTTTGGATAAATCACTCATTGAGCAAATTCCAATTCTGTATCTCAAAGAGGGTAAGGCCTAGATACGTATTAATTTATTAAATATAAGGAGGACGCAAATGTCACGCACAATAGGTATTGACTTAGGAACAACAAACTCAGCAGTAGCAGTAGTACAAAGAGGAGAGCGTGTGGTTATCCCCAATCAGGAAGGCCACAGGACTACCCCATCAGTTGTAGCCTTTACTGACAAAGGAGAACGGCTGGTCGGACAGGTTGCAAAGAGACAGGCTGTAACAAATCCTGAACGGACCATATTTTCTATTAAACGTCTTATGGGCAGGAAATTCAGGTCTGATGAAGTTCAGGATGCTATCAGGAAACTGCCGTATAAAATAGTTGAAGCTCCCAATGGTGATGCCCATGTCGAAATAAGCGGCAAATCATATTCACCACCGGAGATATCTGCCATGATCCTGCAGAAACTTAAGCAGGCTGCAGAGGACTTTCTCGGTGAGAAAGTAACAGATGCCGTCATAACCGTACCTGCTTATTTTGATGACAGCCAGCGTCAGGCAACAAAAGATGCAGGGAGAATAGCCGGTCTTGACGTGTCAAGAATAATCAACGAACCTACAGCCGCATCACTTGCATATGGAATCGATTCCAAAAAGGACGAAAAAGTTGTGGTATATGACCTTGGTGGTGGTACCTTTGATGTATCTGTTCTTGAAATAGGGGAAGGCATTACTGAGGTAATCGCTACAAACGGTGATACCTATCTCGGCGGAGATGATTTTGACATTAAACTCATTGACTGGATGATTGATGACTTCAAAAAAGAACAGGGCATTGACCTGAAGAACGACAAGATGGCACTTCAAAGGCTTAAAGAAGCCGCCGAGAAGGCAAAGATCGAGGTGTCAACTGCTGCAGAAACAGATATCAATTTACCGTTTATTACTGCTGATGCATCAGGGCCAAAACATATGGTTTCAAAACTGAGCAGATCACGGTTCGAGCAGTTAATTGATGATCTTGTAACACGTTCACTTGGTCCCTGCAAAAACGCTTTAAAAGATGCGGGTCTGTCAACTTCGGATATTGATGAAGTATTACTCGTGGGTGGACAGACAAGGACCCCGAAAGTGTCCCAGGCTGTGCAGGACTACTTTGGAAAGGAACCTAATAAAGGTGTTAACCCCGATGAAGTGGTTGCAGTTGGTGCAGCGATCCAGGCCGCTGTTCTCAAGGGAGATGTAAAAGATGTCCTGCTTCTTGACGTGACTCCGCTGTCGCTTGGAATTGAGACACTGGGCGGAGTATTTACAAAACTTATTGACAGAAACACTACCATCCCGGCCAAGAAGAGCCAGGTCTTTTCAACCGCAGCAGACAGCCAGCCTGCAGTAGGCGTCATGGTCTATCAGGGTGAAAGAGAGATGGCTGCACATAACAAGCTTCTCGGCAATTTTGAGCTTGTCGGCATTCCTCCGGCCCCCCGGGGTGTTCCGCAAATAGAGGTGACCTTTGACATTGATGCAAATGGAATACTTCACGTTTCTGCAAAAGACCTCGGCACAAATAAGGAACAGTCGATCAGGATAACCTCATCCAGTGGATTGTCTGAAGATGAAATAGACAGAATGGTAAAGGAAGCTGAAACGCATGCAGATGAAGATGGTAAAAAGAAGCAGCTTATAGAGGCGAAGAATGAAGCGGACGGACTGATTTATTCGGTTGAAAAAACATTGACTGAACACAGCATCAAACTTTCTGAAACTGATAAAAAGGAGATAGAAGCTGCCCTGGAAAACTGCAAAGCCAAAAAAGACAGTTCAGAGAATCCTGATGAAATAAGGACCGCTATTTCTGCATTAACGACAGCATCACACAAGATGGCTGAACATATGTACAAGGACACACAGGAAGCTCAGGAGACATCCGGATGCAGCGGCGGATCATGCAACAGTACTGAGTCTCACGTTCATGACGATGCTGATACAGTGGAAGCTGAATTTGAAGAAGAACCTGTCGGCAAATAAACTCTTAATTGCCGGCTTTATATACTTTGAGCAGGAGTGAAAGAATTTCACTCCTGCTTATTACATAAAAACAGTTTATGTTGTGATATATATCACAGCCTCCCCATTTTAAAGCAGGATAGAATTAACTATGAACAGCAAAACCAGTAAAAGACTGTCCATTTTTAATAATGTAATATCCAGACTGGCTTTCGCCCTTGTACTATCAGTAATAATATCTGTTCTGCTGGCCCAGGTTATTACATCAATGGCTAGTTAACCTGATTATTCCCTGGAAGCAACAGCTTTCTTTATATCAACCTAACAAGCCAATATTTCCCGGTTATTGCTATTTAATAATTCCTCCTTTATATTAGTACCTGTTAAGATCCATAAACTGATGATCTCAGGGAGGAAGATATGCCATTTGTAAATATAAAAATAACCAAAGGAGGCGTAACAGCAGATCAAAAAAAAGAGTTGATAAAGGGTACAACTCAACTGCTTGTTAATGTCCTGGGGAAAAATCCAAAAACTACGTTTGTGGTTATTGATGAAGTAGATACTGACAACTGGGGGATCGGAGGAGAGACTGTTACTGATATAAGGAAACAGACATAATTTATAAATGTCAAATGACAAAGCTCCAATGCCAAATGAATGTCAAATTGCCAATTTTCAAAAACACCTTCAACATGTATTTGACATTATATCATTGGAGCTTCAATTGACATTGAAACTTTGATATTTTTCATTATTCACCTTATCAGCTCCTCCAGAACTCTTTGCCTTCATCGCGGTCACGCATAAACTGCATGAGATCATCATAAGCAGGAGGAGAGATCATGAATAATTCTATGTCATCCGGCAACTCAAGCATGTCCCTGTCTTCACCACGCATGATCAGCATTGCAGCTTCAGCTTCACCAATATTGTTCTCAAGGACTGATTTAATGTGTTTAAATCTTTCCTTGACTACGTTTCTTAACTGCTCCTGGATCGTGTCATAAACTGTTTGTGTTCGTATAACCATCATACAGTTGTTCCAGTCTACAAAGGAGCCAAATATCTCCTTGTCTTCAAGGGGAGATAGTTCTGCGCCTTCCTCAATCTTCTTCTGTATGATCTGTTCAAGAGCTGCATTCATGGACTTAAGCACTCTCCTGGCCTCTTCTCCGGACTTATACAGGCTTTCACAAAATATCTTCGATACTTTCCCTGCAGCCTCAATTTTCAAAAGATGTTCTTCAACTTCTTTCCAGTACCGATCAAAAATGATCTTATACTTGTCAGTTGCGTTCTTGGGAAGATAAAGGTTTCGTACAAAATATATTTTTTTCCTGTTTTTGTATTTTTCCGCTTCAGGTTTATTAATCTTTCCAATCTCGGTCATATTATTTCTCCTGTTATTTAAAAAGTTGGGAATTATTATGCCATAATTACTTAATACATAACATACAAATATATTTGATAATCAAATATCATTCTGTTATACTTTCAAATGAGGATGTTGACCTTGATATTAAAGCAAGACTTGTTCACCAAGCCTACCTTTAACTTCAGCCATGTCCCCTAAACATGTGTCAACATCCTCATATTTTATCCATCTAATTCTATTCCAGATTGTTTAATTGTGAGAAAGAGTTATCCGCCTGAACGCCTGGGTTTAAATCCCTTTTTCTTTAATTCAGCTAAAAGTCTGTCGCAATGGTCCCCCTGAAATTCGAAGCAGTCTTTCTTGATTGTCCCGCCTGTGCCGATTTTTGCCTTTAATTCTTTGAGAAAAAACGCTTTACGTTTCTGGTTCATCAGGAGACCCTGAACGACTGTAACTGACTTACCCCTCCTGCCTTTGCGTTCCAGCATGACAATAATTTTCTGATCTTCCGGCTTTATATCACTCTGAGGCATATTTATCCTGCCCTTATCTTTTCCGGAAACATCTCTGTCAGTTGAATAGACCAGTTTTGCGTTGCGGTCGCTCATAGAGCAATTCCAGCATGCATTATTTGTACGTGCATCATATAAATTAAAATTCTAAAATCTGTTATGTTTTACTTATTTACCCATAAACTGATAATGTTCACAAGTGGTGAATGAGCTCTTAACTATACTATAATGATATATCAAATAGCTTATGGAACCGTTTATTTCCAGTGTCACAGATCAGGAGATTAAAAAAGAAAAGCAGAAGGCCCGGGACCTGCGTAAGACTCAGTGGTGGAAAAGAAAATGCAGTGAGGGTAAATGCTTTTATTGCGGTGTTTCCGTAATGCCTAAAGACCTCACAATGGACCATATTATACCAATCATCCGTGGAGGCAGGTCTACCAGAGGCAACGTTGTGACTGCCTGCAAGGAATGCAACAATAAAAAGAAACATTCACTTCCCGTTGAATGGGAGGAGTACATGAAACGGACTTCCACTGATTAGAATATTGCCAGCTCCCAGCTAATGCATACATCCAATGAATTGTCAGAATTGCATCCATTTAAATCCCTGGTTACAGGGATTCTTATTTCTTCTGTTCTTACATTATTTTTATATGCTGGCATTACACTTTCATGCAATTACCTTCTCAAGGTTACATTAACTCTTTTAGGTATAATTATTATCAGCTCCTTAATATTCTGGATTAGTTTAAAACATGATTACATGTCTGATCTTGTTGATATAACCTCATCAACAGTCGCATTTGATTTCAGGTTCAGCCGGTCTGGATATGTTGCTTCAATATCTAAAGTTCTGAAACGCATTATTCCTTTTATTGGAGCACTTGCGACACTTTCAGGAATGTTGCTGCTGTTATGGGCCCTGCCTGCATTTATTATCAACATGTTGACCACCGAAAAAAATTCAGGTAATTATGTGCTGATATCTGTTTTCCTGATGAGCATGATAATATGCACAGCCTATTTTTTTTCCAACAGAGAACAGTTCACTACAGTTACAAGCATAATTTCCTTCTTTGCTGGAATATTGATTGGAATTATTGGAATGAATAAAATCCTCATACGCTTCATCTCATAACAAAAAAAGGTGCATGGTTGGATGTAAAAAAAGGAGGATCGCTCTTTAATATTTCTGAAACCGCCCTGTTCCTTGCAAATTTATTTTTCAGGAAATTCCTGACTTCCTTTCTGTTCCATCCGGATGGGTGTTCAAAATCCGTATAAAGAGACAGGTCTCCATCATAAAATTTCCTTGTTTTATATTTTGATGCTTCAGAGCCATTTACAGGCATATTAAACAATGCGACATTGAGAAAATCTATCACCTCTTTATGGCGTATAACAAAATCAAGTGTCTTCCATGCTTCACGCTCAGTCTCAACAGGAGTACCGAAAATAAGATAAATATAAGTTGCAATACCGGCTTTTTTTAATGTCTTCAATACGAGCGAAGCTGTGCTGATATCAATACCTTTATGCATTTTATCCAGCACACCCTGGTCTCCGGACTCAAGACCGAGTTTAAGCATTACACAACCGGATTTCTTCAGAGCCATGCAAAAATCCGAATTTGCAAGTAAACGGCTAATACGTGCAAAACCATACCACGGTGTGTTCACAGGATGGCCGGCAAGTTTTTTTAAAAGAGAAGTAGTGATTGCATTGTCAAGCAGGTGAACCAGACAGGGGCGGGTTTCATTAACAAGTTTAGCCAGATCGTTAATAACATGTTCAGCCTGGATCGGGACAAAAGGATTGTCTTCAGCCTTTTCAGGACAGAAGGAACATTTATTCCAATAGCAGCCATCAGAAGCGCTATAAGGGAGAATAACTCCGGGTGAAAGATATGAATCTAAAGGTAATGATGCAAAGTCCGGCACTGTATATTGAGCCTTGATATCTCTCACTCCCAGTATCTCAAGTAAAGGTCTTTCACCGGACCCGGCTACGAGATGATCAATCAGACCATTGAAGGGATTATGCCAGACAGGATTTCTCATCCAGGATGTTACGAGACCGCCTCCGATAACAGTGGAAAGCTGAGGGAATGTTTTTTTCAGAAAACCTAACATGGCAAACGTGTTTAATGCCTGACTTAAATAGTTCAGGGAAAAACCAATAAAACGGGGAGAGCAATCATTTATTACAAAGAGCAATCTCTTGCTGAAATAAGAAAAATAAGGATTATCTTCTGGATATTCAGCTGCCTTTAAAAGATCCTCACTACTCAAAGGGGAAAGTTCATCATGCCTGTAATTGGTAATACCCGGACAGGCCCCGTTGCTTCGCCACATCCCAACTGCATGATTGAGATCAATAACAGCACGTTTATACCTGTCTATATTTTTATAAGTATCACTTTCTTTTATTGATAAATAGTTTTCTGAGATATTGCGTAATGAACGGGCTGTCCAGTTTGATAACTGAACAGATGAATGAACTTTTGTCTCATGTATGAAATACAGTAAAGCCTCAAGATTTGTATCAATTACCGTATGATTAATCCCGTGAGATGTTAATGCCCCTGAAAGCCTCGCTATACCTGCAGGAGGCTCACCAGGTTTTGCAACCGGAGGATGTACAAGAATCATTAATTTTGCTTCAATATTGAAATTATTAGAGCTGATTCAGTAATTGTCTGAAATACTCATGATTTACGCAGGCCTTTTTCCACTCACATTCAGTACAGTATTGAAAGTACCAATCCGGGAATATGCTGCTCACATTTTCTTTTATCTCAGCCCATTCCACTATATCGCCTACTGATTGATTCAGCAGTGCCAGGGCCTTTATATCCATTTTTTTTATTGCCTTCTCAGAAGTGCCTGATGACTCGCACCTGCCTTTTTTTAAAAAAACACAATGATTGCATACATCATCAGCACCGGATGATATCGCAACACTCTCGTTATCTGCCCTGTCCATTACCTTTTTCAGATTATGTATAAATGATTCATCATATCCCTCACCATTAAAGAAATGAAGGCAGATCAGGTGATGTCCTCTGAGAATTGGCATTTTGGTCCTTCAATATTCAGTACATGTAAATCGTCATAAATAAAGTAATACTTTACTAAAATATCAGTAGTAGAATAGAGTTATTAAATCAGTTATTTTCAATCTTAAAATAAAGGAGCATATATGGACAGGAAATCAATTGATCAGTATAGATATTATCTTAAAGACAGTGTGCGTCTGTCAATCGATTTTTTTCAGACAGATCAGAGTCGTGGCATAACTCCCCCTGCTATCGAAAAACCTGTTCAGGAAGACGCCAGAATAATTGATCTGGTTCCTGTTAACAAATTGAAAAATATACCTGACATAAACCTTGCTGCAGCTATCGTCAATCGAAGAAGCCATCGAACATATCTTGATCAATCTTTGACCCTTGATGAACTTTCTTTTTTACTATGGGCCACCCAGGGCATCCGGAAAAAAATTGATACTGCAACAGCTTACAGGACAGTACCATCAGCCGGCTGCAGACATTCGTTTGAAACGTACCTTTGCGTTTTACATGTATCAGGTTTGGAAAAAGGCATTTACAGGTATCTGCCGCTAGAACACCAGCTTTTATTTGAACATGCTGAAGAAAACATTGAGGAGATGATAGTAGAAGCAGCGCTTGGACAGCCATTTTTTGGAAAAGCACCTGTCAGTTTTATCTGGACAACAATCCCTTACCGTATGGAGTGGAGATATGACATCGCAGCCCATAAGGTAATTGCGATAGACGCCGGACACGTCTGCCAGAATTTATATCTTGCCTGTGAAGCAATCAGGGCCGGTACATGTGCAGTAGCTGCATATAATCAGGATCTCATTGACAGGTTGTTAAGAGTAGACGGCGAAGAAGAGTTCACAATTTATATGGCACCTGTAGGGAAAGTCTGACCTTAAAAGACTAGTTTTCATTCACATATCATGTAAAAGGCAATTCTTAAAAAAAGGGTCCAAGTGGTTAAGAGATCGAGGTTTCAAGTGAACAGATAAAAAATTATGATTTATTCTTCATTCAGCATCTTTAATCAGGTTCTTTATAACTCTTCCTTTCACTTGAACCCTTGCCTCCTGGAATCCTAGGCCCCTTCTCAAAGCAAGGCAATAAAAGCATAACACTTGTATTTGCTATTAGAAGCCGCCGAATCTCTTAATCTCTGGTAAGATGCCTGTACTTTATCCGGTGGGGCTGGTCTGCCTCAGCTCCAAGACGCTTCTTTCTTTCAGATTCATATTCAGAATAATTCCCGTCAAACCATACCACCTTGCTGTCGCCTTCAAAAGCGAGTATATGAGTAGCAACACGGTCCAGGAACCATCTGTCATGACTTATTATAACCGCACACCCGGCAAAGTTTTCCAGTGCCTCCTCCATTGCGCGCATAGTATTTACATCAAGATCATTCGTAGGCTCATCAAGGAGAAGCACATTGGCTTCCTGCTTCAGCATCCTGGCGAGATGTACGCGGTTTCTCTCCCCTCCGGAGAGCATCGATACTTTTTTCTGCTGGTCGCTGCCAGAGAAATTAAACCGTGCTACATATGCACGTGAATTTACCTCCCGTTTCCCCAGGGGGACCGTATCAAGACCGTCAGAAATAACTTCCCATATGGATTTGTCCGGCTCAAGGTCATCACGGCTTTGATCTACATATGCAAGTTTGACTGTCTCTCCGGTTTTAAATGTCCCGGCGTCCGCGGATTCCTGCTCTGTAATCATCCTGAACAGGGTTGTCTTACCTGCCCCGTTCGGTCCTATTATGCCGACAATCCCTCCTGGAGGAAGTGAGAAAGTCATGTCTTCAACAAGTATATTGTTGCCATAGGCCTTGCTGACATTATCAGCCATTATGACCACATCACCGAGTCTTGGTCCGGGCGGTATATAGATTTCCAGTTCCTTTGACCTCTTATCAATGTCCTGGTTTAAAAGGGACTCATAAGAACTTATCCGGGCCTTTGATTTTGCATGCCTGCCTTTCGGAGACATCCTTATCCATTCAAGTTCGCGCTGCAGTGTTTTCTGCCTGTCACTTTCAGACTTCTCCTCATGTTGAAGACGGGTCTTCTTCTGCTCAAGCCATGATGAGTAGTTGCCTTTCCATGGTATCCCCTCTCCCCTGTCAAGTTCCAGGATCCATCCCGCGACATTATCAAGGAAATAGCGGTCATGGGTAACAGCTATAATTGTACCGGCATATCTTTGCAGATGCTGCTCCAGCCATGCCACTGTCTCGGCATCAAGGTGGTTGGTTGGCTCATCAAGGAGAAGTATGTCAGGTTTCTGAAGCAGGAGCCTGCAGAGAGCAACCCGTCTTCTCTCTCCACCGGAAAGGACCTTGACAGGTGTATCTCCTGCAGGACAACGCAGGGCATCCATTGCCATTTCCAGTTTTGAATCCAGGTCCCATGCGTCAAGGGCATCCAGCTTTTCCTGCACTTCACCCTGCCGCTCAATAAGTTTGGTCATCTGATCATCTGACATGGGCTCGCTGAATTTATCATTTATCTGATTATATTCATTTAAAGTTTCAACGATTTCCCTCACACCTTCTTCAACGATTTCCCTTACGGTTTTATCCTCATCCAGTTCAGGCTCCTGTTCGAGAAATCCGACTGAATGTCCCGGAGATAGAACAGTTTCACCATTAAATTCCCTGTCTCTTCCCGCGAGTATTCGCAGGAGTGAACTCTTTCCTGACCCATTAAGTCCTATAACACCGATCTTGGCCCCATAGAAATAGGATAGATAAATGTCTTTCAGTACCGGTTTTTTATCATAATATTTACTTACTCCAACCATGGAGTAAATAACTTTATCAGGTTCATCACTCATATTGCTCAAGTCCTTTCATTATTCATTTAAATCCTATTCGTTTAAAATATTTTGAAGTATAGCACACCGGATAAAATGAATTTACTTTTTAGTTAATGTGTAAATTATAATATATCCTGTTAACTGATAGAGTTACATCATACGATCTTCCAGTTTAATGAAACACTCATCTACATATGATCTGGCCGTAATCGGGGCTGGGCCGGCAGGAATGATGGCCGCTTATAGAGCATATCAATGCGGGGCCAGGGTCATTTTACTGGAAAAGAACCAGTCACCAGGTATAAAGCTGTTAATGACAGGAAAAGAACGCTGTAATATTACCAATGCAGAAAGAGACCCCGGAACATTTGCTGATCAGTTTGGAAGAAACGGAAAATTTCTCTTAAGCGGTCTCCATCGGTTTGGCGTCGAAGAAACTCTGAATTTCTTTCATGAGAATAAACTTTCAACAGTCATAGAACGTGGCAACAGGGTATTTCCGGAAAGCAACAGGGCCAGGGACGTACTGGATCTTTTTACAAAGCTGATAAAGAATAATGTTATGATGCTCACAGGGTGTAAAATAAACAGCTTTGTCCGGAAGGATAAGAGAATAGATAACATGACTCTTCAAGGCCACAGAGCCATAACTGTTGATAATTATATTATTACAACAGGAGGCCTGTCATATCCACAAACAGGATCTACTGGAGACGGTTATACATGGGCCAGACAGTTTGGTCATTCAATTGTAACACCTCAACCTGCTTTGACCCCCCTTGTAGTCAGGGAGAACTGGGTTAAGGACCTGGAAGGGGTCAGCCTCAAAAATGTCTTGATTTCTCTTTATCAAAATAACAGAAAAAAAGAAGACAGGTTTGGAGAGGCCCTGTTTACAAATTATGGAATTAGCGGCCCTGTAATACTGGACATGAGCAAGTCAGCAGGCAAATTATTATCAAAAGGAGATGTAACACTTCATATAGATTTCAAACCAGCGCTTGACCATGCAAAACTTGAAAACCGTATCCTTCGTGACCTTGAACTACATAAACATAAATCCATTAAGAGCATTCTTTATGGCTTCCTTCCCAGAAAAATTATCCCTGTTTTTTTAAAACTTGCAGATATGGATGAAAAGAAAAAATCCCACTCCATAACAAAAGATGAGCGAAAAAGAATGAGACTGCTTTTAAAGGAGTTTCCGCTTACAGTTACAGCTCTTGTCGGTTTCAATAAATCGATTATTACCACAGGTGGAGTAGACCTGAAGGAGATAGATCCAAGAACAATGCGATCAAAATTAGTAGAAAACCTGTACTTTGCAGGTGAAATTCTTGACCTGGACGGACCTACAGGCGGATATAACCTGCAGGTGTGCTGGACCACTGGTTACATAGCAGGAGAAAGCGCCTCCGGTAAAACAGATGGAAAAACTTAGTAATATGAATTAATATATTGACATTTAAGGACTAAAGATGCCATTATTGTTAGGAAGTTTCAGGAGTTTTTGAAGACGGTAATGCCACAAAGACTTTTAACTTTGTGGCTTTTTTATTAAAGCCGGAATTTAATTGACCGGTTGATCAAGAAGGAGGTTTTTTAGTATGGCAAGAGGAACTGTTAAATGGTTCAATGAGTCCAAAGGATTTGGTTTTATTACACCCGAAGATGGAGGTGCAGATGTTTTTGCACACTATTCCGAGATTCAGGGTGACGGCTTCAGAAATCTGACTGAAGGCGAGGTCGTAAACTTTGATATTGTTGAAGGTGAGAAGGGACCGAAAGCAACTAATATTACTAAAGATTAAACTTTAAGGCAGTTCCCCTCTAAAAGGGAACTGCCTTTTACATTTTCCTGGTTTCTGATTGTAATTTTTATCGTATTAAAGCTGTTAAATTTCGGCTTTTATCATTAAGCATTAGTCAGATTAATCACTCTGGAGAGGTAGTTATGTCAAAGCGTTCCGGGATGTACAACAGTAATAAGCGTAAAAAAGAGCTTGCTCGAAAGAAGAAGCAGGACGAGAAAAGAATGAAACGTCAAAAGAATTCTATGGAATCTTCTGCTGACCTTGATGGTACGGACTCCAATGCTGATGATTCTGTCTCATCCGACGACTTAACTGAGCCGACCAGTGATTAGTTGATATAACAACAGTCCCCTCCTGACAAGAAATACATCAAATGAAAAAATCTATTAATGGAAATATACGTTCTAATATCACACCGGGTTTATCGGTTTCGATTGTTACGAAAAAAGACCAGAAAAACGGTAAACTTACAAATGGAATTGTAAAGGACATTTTAACCAAATCACCTGCCCATCCATACGGGATTAAAGTCCGTCTTGCAAATGGAGAAGTAGGTCGAGTTAAGGAGATATGAAATGAAAAAGGTATCATTGACGTTTGTTCTGATGTACATTATGGTATGCATCAATTTTGGTAATGCATTTGCTGTAGAGGATTTATCGGGCAAGGTGGTTGAAACTCTTGACAGTGGTGGTTACACCTATGTCAATATCGAAAAAGACGGAAATAAAACCTGGGTGGCTGTACCTCAATCCAAAATATCAGTTGGCCAGGATCTCTCTTTCAATCCCGGTGCTGTTATGACTGACTTTACCAGTAAATCCCTGAACCGGACTTTTGAGACCATAGTTTTTTCAGGTGGTGTACAGGGCGAGGATAATCCAGCTGCAGTAAGCAAGGTCTCAGATATGAAGCCGCCTGCTAAAACCATAAAAGTGAAGAAGGCAGAAGGTCCTGATGCATATACTGTTTCTGAGCTCTTTGAAAAACGCTCTGAACTGGACAAGAAAAATGTTGTTATAAGCGGTAAGGTTGTTAAATTCTCTTCCCAGATAATGGGGAAAAACTGGATCCACCTTCAGGACGGAAGCGGTGATGCTTCAAAGGGAACCAATGATCTGGTAGTTACGTTACAGGATACGCTTGCTGTAGGTGACACAGTCACAATTATGGGCACGGTGTCCAAAGACAAGGACTTTGGCAGTGGTTATAAATATACTGTCATGGTTGAAGATGCCAGTGTTAAAAAATAATTTGACATCCGGGTTTCAATTAATTTATATTTAAAAACAATGAGTACAATAATTCTGTTACATGCTGTCAGTCTTCTCAAGTCTGCGTGGCTATCAGGGCCGTGTCGGAAGGGGGATTCTATTAGCTAGTTAATAGATAATCGGAATACCATGAAGCCACGGTTTAAACACCGTGGCTTTTTTTATTGTCCAATAGGAATTCATCTCTTTAACAAGCATTATGCACAAATATTTGAGCCAGGGAAGTAAGCTTTAAAAAAAGTTTTGGGAGCGGCTTTAGCAGAAGATCACCAGACTACACTTTGTATATTGATCAACATCAGAATATGATCATAATTTATTGCATCGTGCCGTATTCAAAACTTTTTTTAAAGCTTACTTCCCTGATCGAGTGAATAATGATGGTTAGGGATGAAATAAAACAAAAGGAGGTATGCCATGAAATGGGATGCAGAGAAGTATGACAGAGTTAACATTCAACAGTTTGAGTCCGGCATGGAGCTTGCCGGACTGGCTGAAGTGAAAAAAGACGATCTCATTCTGGATCTAGGCTGCGGGACCGGAAAGATCACAGCTGAACTGGCTAACCTCTCTCCTGAAGGACATGTTGTAGGCATCGATCCCTCAACCGAGATGATCAGCAGGGCATCAGAAAGATGCGGTGATATGAAAAATATAACATTTCATACCATCCCTGCTCAGGCCATGACTTTTACAGACGCCTTTGATCTGGTCTATTCCAACCTGGCATTACAATGGATCAAGGAACGGCATAAGGCAGCCGGTTTGATATATCAATCATTGAAACCCGGTGGAAAGATTGCATTTCAGATACCGGGCAAGAATTTCTGTCCGCTTTTATTCGACTGTATATATTATGCTATCAATGAACTGGGCATCGAAAAACGTTACAGAAAGATAAATGAAACATGGTATCTTCCTGGAAAGGATACATATGAGATATTTCTCAGGATAATGGGCTTTACTAACGTACGTGTGAATTTCAATGAGTATTCTTTATATTTTCAGAACTCAGGAGAAGTTGCGGACTGGTGGTCGCCTGCACTGATGCCCTTTCTGGAGCCGCTTGATGAGAATTCCAGAGATCGCTTCAGGTATGCCTTTACCATGTATTCTGAAAAGTATAGAAATGAGAGGGGTATTGAGTTTAAACTGAACCGGATATTTGCTTTTGGAGAAAAGTAAATAATATTTCATTTATCTGAATGACATGAGAAGATATCTGAAAGATGATAAAATTGAACTGCCCTGTAGCAGGCTATGGGGTATCAACCGCTGTCATTCCCGAAGTCTGTTCATCGGGAATCCAGAGGCCAAGTAGAATCTTACATTGCTGGATACCCGCTTTCGCGGGTATGACGAACGTGGCAAGCCACAGGGTAATAACCCCTAAGAATAAATAAAGGGAGTGAATATGACTGAGTTTGATAAAACTAACTGGGCCAGACCTGATTTTGTGCAACAATACAGAGATAATGCTGACATATATATTATTGAACGAAGAAGAATGTTTGATATTATGAAATCTTTCTACAGATATTTCATTTCACATAAAGCAGGTGCTGATATCCTTGATCTGGGATGTGGAGACGGTATCATTACGCATGAATTATTAAGCATTGACAGGTCAATAAAAGCAACATTGATTGATGGGTCTGATGATATGATAAGCAGGGCTAAGGAGCGTTTGAAAGATTTTCCTGACATTAATTTTAAAAATATCAGTTTCCAGGAACTTCTGAAAAAAGGTCAACTGAACAGGACATATGACTTTATAGTATCATCCCAGGCCATACATCATCTGAGCAGAGATGAAAAAAGGAAGTTTTATGAGATGATTTATTCACATCTTCATCCCAAAGGTTTTCTTATGAATATTGATGTCACCATTGCTCCTGTCGACACCCTTGAAAATTGGTATATGAAACTCTGGCAGGAATGGATGGACATTGAGAAGACCGCCCTTGAAATAGAAGGTGATCCATTCAATGATGTCATCTCCAGATATAAAGAAGCTGAGGAAAACAGACCTGACACACTTGAGAGCCAATTACATGTGCTGAAAGATATCGGATTCAGGAATGTGGATTGCTATTATAAATACGGTATATTTGCTGTGTTCGGTGGAATGAAACCATCAATTTAAATCATGGAGGCATGAAGCAAATGAAAAAAGATACACAATGCATTCATAGCGGAACATTAAAAGATCTTTCAACAGGTGGTGTTAACAGTCCTGTTTACACTTCTTCATCCTTTGAATATCTTGATGCGGCCAATAATGTTTATCCCCGTTATTTTAATACACCTAACCAGAGGGCTGTGATTGATAAGTTAAGCGC
>CALZMZ010000012.1:0-23337 GCA_945788685.1 Thermodesulfovibrionia bacterium
GTATCTTCCAGCTTTACATATTTACCCGGAGTACCGGTAAATGTCTCAGCAACGTGGAAAGGCTGGCTAAGGAACCTCTGAAGTTTCCTTGCACGGGCAACAAGTACCTTATCATCCTCGGAAAGCTCTTCCATTCCGAGAATGGCAATGATATCCTGCAGTTCCTTGTATCTCTGAAGCACAATCTGTACCTGTCTTGCAACAGCATAATGCTCATCACCGAGAATCAGTGGATCAAGAATCCTTGATGTTGAATCAAGCGGGTCAACAGCTGGGTATATACCAAGCTCTGAAATCTGCCTGGACAGAACAACGGTACCATCAAGGTGTGTAAAGGCCGTTGCCACGGCAGGGTCTGTAAGGTCATCAGCAGGAACATAAATGGCCTGCATTGATGTAATAGCGCCTTTATTTGTAGATGTAATCCTTTCCTGAAGCACACCCATGTCAGTTCCAAGTGTAGGCTGATATCCAACTGCAGACGGCATTCTGCCGAGAAGCGCTGAAAGTTCAGCGCCTGCTAGTGTGTACCTGAATATGTTATCAAGAAAGATAAGGACGTCCTGTCCCTCATCCCTGAAATGCTCTGCAGTTGTAAGGGCTGATAAAGCAACCCTTGCCCTTGCTCCGGGCGGCTCATTCATCTGACCATAGATAAGTGCTGTTTTCTCAAGAACTCCGCCCTCTTTCATCTCCAGGTAGAGGTCATTCCCTTCTCTTGTTCTTTCTCCAACACCGGCAAAAACCGAAACACCACCATGGACCATTGCGATATTATGGATCATCTCCATGATAACAACAGTCTTGCCAACACCGGCACCACCAAACATTCCCATTTTTCCACCCTTAACAAAGGGAACCAGGAGGTCAAACACCTTAACGCCAGTCTCAAAAACCTGGGTGGAAGTGTCCTGTTCTGTAAAGTCCGGGGCTTCCCTGTGGATAGGAAGTCTTATTTTGGAATCAATCGGTCCCTGCTGATCCACAGGTTCACCTATAACATTCATAATTCTTCCAAGTGTCTTTTCTCCAACAGGCACAGTGATAGGCTGGCCCGTATCCACAGCAGCCGTGCCTCTTACCAGTCCGTCCGTAGCTGACATGGCAATAGTCCTCACCATGTTATCACCAAGGTGGGCCGCGACCTCAAGTGTTATATTGATGTCCGGAATGTTATTGGCAGGATCACCCGGCTCTTTAACATGCACTGCATTCAATATTTCAGGCAGCTTATTATCGAACTCTACATCAACGACAGCGCCGATGACCTGTGCAACTTTACCTTCATTCATAATCTATGACCTCCAAAATTTAAAATCAAATATCAAAAAGCTTAGAGCTAACAGCTGACAGCTATAAGCTAAATTATCCTTTCAGCGCCTCAACACCACCAACAATGTCCATCAGTTCACCTGTAATGGATGCCTGTCTGGCCTTGTTGAACTGCAGGGTGAGGGTACCTACCATTTCGGTGCAGCTCTGTGTTGCATTTTCCATTGCGCTCATCCTGGCTGCTTCTTCAGAAGCTGAACTTTCAAGAAGCGCCCTGTAAATCTGTATATCTACATTTCGCGGAATCAGCCTGTCAAAGATCTCCTCCATTGACGGCTCATAAATAAAATCTGCCGCAGATTCAGAACCTGCCTCTGCTTCTGTCTCCTCCTCCGGAGTCAGAGGAAGCAGCTTTGATGTTGTTACCGTTTGAGCTACCATTGATTTGAATGCATTATATACGACAGTCACCTCATCAGCGGTTTCATTTAAATAATTTTCTTTGATATCATTTGCTATTTCCTCGGCACTTGAAAAACGCACATTACCTGAAATGCCCGTCCAGGAATGTCTGACCGGAACGTCTCTTCTCTTAAAGTAATCCCTGGCCTTTTTACCAACTGTGCTGATGCTGACTTCAATGCCCTCATTCCTGTAACTGTCAATTGCACTCTGGGCAGCCTTAAGGATATTTGTATTAAAGGCCCCGCACAAACCCCGGTCAGAAGTGATCACAACAACCTCAACCGTCTTTCTCGGTCTGAATGCAAGCAAAGGATGGGCGTCCCTGTCAGCGCCTTTTGCAAGACTTATGAGAACGTCATGCATCTTATCGGCATAAGGCCTGAGGTCCAGCATCCTGGTCTGGACTTTTCTCAGTTTCGCAGCAGCCACCATCTTCATGGCCTTTGTTATCTTCTTGGTATTTTCAACCGCTTTTATTCTTTTTTGGATATCTCTTAAAGTAGCCATTTTTTTTCCGTAACGAGTGACGAGTGACGAGTGACGAGAAAAAAAACTTGTTACGCGTCACCTGTTACCAGTCACTGTCTTTATGCTTGAAATCCTTTCTTGAATTCTTCTATTGCCTGTACCAGTTTTGCCTTTAGATCATCATCAATAGCTTTTTTGCCGGCCAGTTCTGTACGGAGATCATCTTTTGATCCTTTTATAAACTTCACAAACTCCTCTTCAAACTTTTTAATTGACTCAACCGGAATATCATCCAGATAGCCCTGGGTGCCTGCAAACAGGACAATAACCTGGTCCTGCATGCTCATCGGAACATACTGGTCCTGTTTCAGCAGTTCAACCATTCTCTTTCCTCTCTCGATCTGGGAAAGAGTTGCCTTATCAAGATCAGAACCGAACTGGGCAAATGCGGCCATCTCCCTGAACTGCGCCAGGTCAAGTCTGAGTGTACCTGCAACCTGCTTCATGGCCTTTGTCTGTGCAGCACCGCCAACACGGCTGACAGAAAGACCAACATTAACTGCTGGCCTCACACCTGCATAAAACAGCTCCGGTTCAAGATATATCTGTCCATCTGTGATGGAAATAACGTTTGTCGGTATATAACCGGACACATCACCGGCCTGGGTCTCGATTATAGGTAATGCGGTAAGTGAACCACCGCCAAGTTTATCTGAGAGTTTTGCCGCCCTTTCAAGAAGCCTCGAATGGAGGTAGAAAACATCTCCGGGAAACGCTTCACGACCCGGAGGACGTCTGAGCAGCAAAGAGAGCTGTCTGTATGCGGTGGCCTGTTTACTGAGATCATCATATACTATCAATGCGTGTTTACCGCTGTCCCTGAAATATTCTCCCATTGAACATCCTGTATACGGAGCAATGTACTGGAGAGGCGCAGGCTCACTCGCAGTAGCAGAAACAATAATTGTATGCTCCAGTGCACCCTCTTCTTCCAGCTTTTTGGCAACACGGACAACATTTGAACGCTTCTGACCGACAGCAACATATATGCAGATTACATCTCCGCCTTTCTGGTTGATAATGGCATCAATACCTATCGCGGTCTTACCGACCTGACGGTCACCAATGATCAGCTCTCTCTGTCCTCTTCCAACAGGGATCATGGCGTCAACTGACTTAATACCTGTCTGGAGAGGCTCACGCACAGGCTGCCTGTCAATAATACCTGGTGCAACAACATCAACTATCCGGTTCTCTTTAGAATCAATCGGTCCCTTCCCGTCAATAGGCTGGCCAATCGCATTGACCACCCTTCCAAGCAGGGCTTCCCCCACAGGCACTGACATGATCTTTCCTGTGCGTTTTACAACGTCGCCTTCCTTGATCAGTGTATCTTCACCAAAAAGAACAGCTCCTACAGAGTCTTCTTCAAGGTTAAGTGCCATACCAAATACATCATTGGGGAATTCCAGCAGTTCCGAGGCCATACACTTGTCAAGTCCGTATATTTTTGCGATACCATCACCGACCTTAACAACCGTTCCAACTTCGCTCACATCGACACGTTTTTCAAAGTCAGTAATCTGTTTTTTTATCAGCTCACTTATTTCGTCAGCTTTCAGTTCTGAAACTTCCATTCATTCACCTCCAAATTAGAGTTATGAGTTTGGAGTTATGTGTGAAAAAAAATCCTACAACTCTTGACTCATACCTCTTAACTCTAAATTTATCTCATTAATTCCGATTTTAAGAGACGGAGCTGGCCTTTTACACTGCTGTCATATATAGTGCTGCCAACCCTTACCACAAACCCGCCCAGAAGCGACGGATCAACCTCGTTTTCTATTTCTACATCTCTGTCTATCAGATTTTTCAACGCAACCTTCAACCTGTCGGCATACCCCTTATCCAGAGAAACCGGGGAAATCACCACTGCTGTAGCCTTTTTCTGTTTCTCATTATATATGGTAATTGTATAGGCTATGATCTCCTTCATTGCCGATAAATGCCCCCGGGTAATTATGAGGTTCAGGAATTTCTCGGTATTGGCATTAAATTTCAGCGAAGGTTTAACTGCAGCAAAAGCCTTGCCCTTTTCTTCATCTGTGAAAATCTGACCTGCAAAAAAAAGCCTGAGCTGTCTGTTATCGTCTATAAGCGAAGAAAAAGCCTTCAGTTCCTCAATGAGCCTGGGAATATCTGAAAGCTTGACTGTGTTTAATATGGCCCTGCTGTATTTTTTTGCAATCTGGTTCTTGTTCAATTTTTCGCCTCAAGTCTTTTAATGTAATCATCTATAAGGGATTCCTGCTCTTTTTGCCCGAGTTTTTCCCTGATCTCTTTTTCAGCAAGTTCAAGGGCCATCAAAGCTGCATCTGATTTAATTGTTTCTTTCGCCTTCTGCAGTTCAAAGTCGATATTTGCCTTTGCCTGCTCAACTATTTTTTCCTTTAATCTCTCGCCCTCAGCTATTATTGCTTCCTTTTCCTTCTCTCCGGACTTTCGTGCAGCCTCAAGAATCTGCTCTATTTCCTGTTCAGTGTTATTATGTCTTGCTCTTACTTCATCAAGTGTTTTTTGTGCAAGTTCCCTGGCCTCTGATGCTTCTTTGAGCGATTTTTCAATCATTTCCGTTCTGCCTTTGAAATATGCGGCAAACGGCTTACGGCCGGCAAAGTACAGAACAATAATAAGAATGGAAAAATTAACAACCGGCCAGAGCCAGTCCTTCCACGTATAATGCACCTCCCCATGCCCGCCACCACCTGCTGCAATAGCAGAAGATACAATAAGTAAGTTACATCCTAAAATTAAGGAAATTTGTAATTTGCAATTTGTAATTTGTAATTTATTTATCATGCTCCCACCAGTTTATCTACAATCTGTTTGGAAAAGGTCTCAATATCTGATTTTAGTGAAGTTCTGGCCTTGTCTGTTGCAGCTTCAAGCTCTGTTCTGGCCTTTTTATTAATCTCTATTGATTCATTCTGGGCAGACTGAACAGCACTTTTCTGTACTTCCAGGCCTTCATTACTCAGGTTTTCAAAAGTTGATCTGGCCTCTGTCCTTGCTACGGCAAGTTTTTCTTCTATCTGTGCAAGGACATCATCCTTTTTCCTGTCCATCTCCTCCGCATCTGCCAGTGCTCCCTTTGTATTATCATCCCTGTCTTTAAAAAGCCTCAAAAGGGGCTTGAAAAGAATTATATTCATTAAGAATAATAATAATAAGAAATTAGCGAGCTGAACAAAAAACCAACCATTGACTTCTAACATTTAAGCTCCTAAATCAAAGATTTTATAATAATGAAGAGTTAAGACTCGATAAAGTTCGTAAAATTAACATAGCAGGGATCTTTTGTCAATAAAACAATAAGCGTATTTATTAATTTTATAAATCGCATTCTCATTTAGTGATTAGGTCCAATATTAGATGAGCGGCACACAGCCTGTCACGGTAATATTGTTATATTTATTGGAGTTTGACGGTTCATTTACACCTTTTTGACTTTTTTATTTTCTTTCATTTAAACTTCATATCAATTATGGGCGGAGATACTGTATTAACACTGATACTCAAAGCAGGACCGGTAGTCAAATTTGTACTGTTTATACTGCTTTTCTTTTCGGTTGTCTCCTGGGCAATCATCATATACAAATTACGACTTCTGTCTAAAGTTGAAAAGGAATCTGATGAATTCCAGCATGCTTTCATTAAAGGTAAGCAGTGGGACGCAATTTACCAGTCAACAAAGAAACTGACGCTCAGTCCTCTTGCTAATCTTTTCAGGGCCGCGTATTCAATCGAGGATGCGACTGTCGAAGAGATCAGGAGCACCCTGAAGAGGGTCGAAGCAATGGAAGCGGCACGTCTTGAAAGATATCTGACATTTCTTGCCACGACCGGCTCTACCACCCCATTTATAGGACTCTTTGGGACAGTATGGGGCATTATGAATTCCTTTATGGGAATAGGAAGAATCGGTGCAGCTTCACTGGCAGTGGTTGCACCGGGTATTGCAGAGGCCCTGATAGCCACTGCTGCAGGACTTGCAGCTGCCATACCGGCTGTTGTGGCTTATAATTACAACCTCAGCAGGACCCGCCGCAACATAATATTGATGGAAGACTTTTCCCAGGAACTATTAGACCACTGTATGAGGAAACATGGAGAAGCTGAATCGCAGACAGGCACTTTCTGAAATCAACGTTACTCCTTTCGTAGATGTAATGCTCGTCCTTCTGATTATCTTTATGGTAACTGCTCCGTTACTCCAGCAGGGAATCGATATCAACCTCCCCCAGGCAAAAGGAAAAGAGATGCCCACTGCAGAACGAATTGTTATCACAATTAAAAAAGACGGAAAGATCTACCTGGACAAAACTGCTGTAACTCTTAAGTCCATGAAGGCTGCATTAGCAAAAAAAACAAATAAAGAAGTATTTCTGAAAGCAGATAAGAATGTCCCCTACGGAAATGTCGTAGCTGTAATGGGAGAGCTTAGGGAAATGGGGATTGAAAAACTGGGGATGGTAACAGAGCCAAAAGCGCGTATTAAATGAGACACTCCCTGCATATCGGGAAAGAGCCTAATTTTCAAAAAATAATCATCACGTCTGCAGTTATCCATCTGTTCTTTATTGCCCTTGCAACTGTACCGTTCAAGACGAAAGACAGAGAATATAAAAGTTACTATGTAAATATAGTCAGTCCTGCTGAAGTAAGAAAGCCGAAAACATCTCTAAAAGCAAAAAAGTCCGGCAAAGCCGAAAGAGAATCAATCAAGGTCAAAAAACCTATTCAGAGAAGAACAAAACCAAAACCGAAATCAAAGGCTGATATGACTCTTGAGCCTGAAAAAAAAGTGGCTCAGGAAATAGAGCGGTTACGGGCGATAAGCACCCTTGCAAAATTAAGGAAAAAGGAAAAACAAGGAAAATCAGGCAAGCTGGATTCCATCAGGAAAAAGATACAGGGCAGCCTTTCAAAAGACAGTGTTAAACAGGAAACACCTCTAAGATCAGCCGGGGTCCCCGGGATCGTGAACTCCACTGATACAGAGTCTTACAGTGCCCTGGTATTTGAAAGGATACAGAGAGAGTGGATTTATCCAGATTTGGATAGAGCAGACCTGGAAGCCATTATATCTTTCAGGATTACCGGAGAAGGGAAGATAATTTCCCAAAAACTTAAAAAATCATCAGGCAATACAATATTTGACAGGTCAGCAATGAAAGCCGTGCTGAAAGCCAGTCCTCTGCCACCACCGCCGGTAGAGCAGGAAGTAGAGGTGAGGTTTCATTTATGAGAATTAAGTTAAAAACTGAGAAGTTAGAAGTGAGAAGTAATAAGTCAGAATTTCAACGCCACACGTTTAAGTGCAGAGTACTAATATGCACAATTATATTATTGACAATAACTCCATTCTCTATACTCTGGACTCCATACACGGTTGATGCCAAAATCTATATTGATATTTCTTCTCCGGCAATAAGAAAACTCCCTGTAACGATTAACGCCAAAGGCAGTACAAAGGCCAGGGAACTGGAGTGGATTACAAAGGCAGATCTTGAAGCAACCGGCATGTTCACTTTTGTGGACCCTGATGTACCGGGAGCTGAAATCATTGCCAATATGGATGTGGATACAGGCAGCGGGCTGCGGGTTGTCCTTTCGGTTAATGATCTTATTGAGGGCAAGGAGGTATTGAAAAAGAGATTTGATGCTTCCAAATTAATAATCAGACCCATGGCCCATAGCATTGCCAATGATATATATAAAGTGGCTACAGGAAAGAAAGGAGTTTTCCGGACCAGGATTTCATACCTCTCACCATTACCATCAGGCAGAAAGGGGATCCGTCTTATGGACTGGGACGGATTCAATTCAAAAAGGATAGTTACCAGAGGACTGAATTCAAGCCATAGCTGGACGCAGGACGGGAAGTACCTGTTGTTCTCATCCGAGAGAAATAGAAAGTGGAGGATATACATCCTGGACTTTAAGACACTTAAAGAATCCATACTGTTTTCATCAAAAGGGCTCAATCTTGTTGGTGGTACATCAAAAGATGACATGGTCTCATTTTCCTCATCCAGGGACGGGAGTTCAGAAATTTATATTATTAATACATTTGGGAAAAAGATGAAAAAACTGACCCGGTCGTTTGGCATTGATCTTTCCCCTGTTTTTTCACCTGAAGGAGATAAAATCGCATTTGTATCAGACAGGAGCGGAGGACCCCAGATATATACAATGGATTCAAATGGAAAGGGCATACAACGGGTTACTTTTCAAGGCTCATACAACACGTCCCCTGCATGGTCACCCGATAGTAAATGGCTGGCTTACACGGGAAGGGTCAATGGCAAAAATCAGATATTCATGGTAAAATCTGACGGAAGTGAAATATGGCAGCTTACTATGACTGGAAATAACGAAAGTCCGTCATTTTCACCTGACGGTCTCTTTCTGGCATTTGATTCTGACAGGGACGGCGAGCGCGGTATTTATATAATGCGTAATACCGGTGAAGGACAAAGAAGAATTACAAAAAAAGGTTCAATAGCAATGTCTCCCGAATGGTCGCCATATACAAATTAACCATACGTAAATGAAGTTAATATAAATAGAAATATATTAAGGAGGGCTTACAAAATGAAAAAAATCCTGATTATAATATTGCTGGTCTTTGCAGCAGGTTGTGCAAAAAAGTATACAAAAGCTCCTGATGAAGCTGTAAAAGCTCCTGAAAAGCCGCTCATGGAAGAAACAATAGAAATGAAGGAAGAAGTAATTGAAGAAGTTGAGATACCTGCAGATGAAATGGTACGAGAAGAGGACATGGCAAGTCAGGAGATGTCAGCAGAAGAAATGGCCCGGCAGGTTTTTCAGGATATTCTGTTTGATTATGATAAATACGATATCAGAGCTGAAGCAAGACAGACACTTGATTCAGTGGCCTCCTTTTTAAATGATGAAAAAGACCTGACCATAGCAATCGAGGGACATTGTGACGAAAGGGGAACAAATGAGTATAACCTTGCTCTTGGAGAAAAGAGGTCCAAGGCCACAAAAAACTATCTGGTTTCCCTGGGAACTTCACCCGAAAGAATAACAGTAGTAACATATGGGGAAGAAAAACAGCTTTGCATGGACCATACCGAAGATTGCTGGCAGCTGAACAGAAGGGCACATTTTGTGGTTTTAAAGTAACCTTAATCGAGACACGTTAATTTATAATGAATAATCAGGTTAACAGGTACATTTCACATTTTCTTAAATTCACCGTCATCATTGTTGTTATCTCTGTCTGGGGATGTGCAACTACGGATGAGGTAGGCAAAATTCAGTATGATGTCAACAAGCTGAGAGCCGAGGTCTTTTCAATAAAAAAGAAGTCTGCCACGATCGAAAACAAACTGCCTGATCAGGAAGATCTGTTCCAGAAAAAAATAAATGCTCTCGAAGAAACTCAAAGCGCTACAGCAAGGACCGTCTCAGATATGTTAATCCAGCTGCAGTCTCTTACTTCTGAATTCCAGATGTTGACAGGACGATTCGAAGAGTCCCGTTATTTCACGGAAAAGAATTCAACCGAAGCACTGAAAAGCAAAGAGACGCAGGAAGTAAAGATGAAAAACCTGGAACTGACGGTCGATGATCTGAAGAAAAAGATTGAGGAGTTGAAGATTATAAACACAAAGCTCGTGCAGGTTAACGCTGACCTTTCAAGGGCTGATGCAAAAATTAATAAAGACATAGCAGCATTAAAAGCACGAAAGCCACAGACCGTGGAAAAGAAACCAGCAAATACTAAACCGGCAGAGAAAAAGCCTTCGGTCCAGAATGAAAAAATCAAAACTCTGTATATGGAAGGATATGAGTCCTTTAAGTCCGGAAAGACTGTAGAGGCCAGGGCCAGGTTTTCATCGGTTCTGAATGATTATGGTGAAAATGATTATTCTGATAACGCCCGCTTCTGGATAGCAGAAAGTCATTACAAAGACGGCAGTTATGAAGATGCTATTCTGGCGTATGAAGACCTCTTTAAGAAAAATCCTGATAGTGATAAAATCCCGGGAGCCATGCTTAAGCAGGGATTGGCTTTTTATGCCATCAAGGACAAAAAAACCGGTGAGATAATTCTTGAAAAACTCATTGCTAAATATCCTGACTCGGAACAGGCCAAGCTGGCAATGAAGAAAATGAGGAAGACAGTTGTCCCGGAAAAAAATAATTGACTGTATATCCATTCAGCAAACATAAACATATCCGGAAGGAGCCTTAATGATCAAAAAAATACTGCTTATATCTGTGCTCATGCTGTTACTTTTCCAGGGTGGTGCATTTGCAATGGGTACTCAGGGAGAAGTTATATTCAGGGATGCCTTGTATGGCGCAGCTATCGGTGGTTTATTGGGGAGTGCATTCTATCTTCTTGATGATAATGAACTTGGAAAGAAAGTAGCACAGGGTGTAATTGTTGGAACTATTGGAGGTCTGGTATTTGGAATTGCAGAAACTACAGGAATGGTAGAGATTGAGAACAACAGAATCAAGTTTGCCATACCTGCTCCGGTTATTAAAAAGCAGAAAGACGGAATGCTCTATTCTGCATCTTTAATTAAAGCAAAGTTTTGACATTGAGATCACTCATTCATCCTTTGCATGCCTCTGTCATTCAGAGGCATTTTTTATTTGAGGTGCCTGCTGCCATATATAAAGTTATTCAGATTATATCAGCCGCATAGATACCCCCCCTGCTTTTCATGTATAATAACCCTGCTTGAATAACAATAAACAGGAGGCTGTATTTTTATGATTTCCAGCGATGAACTCAAAGACAGATTACATGAGATAGCACCCCGCATCGAAGCCCTCCGGAGGTTTCTTTGATGTACCTGCCAAACTGAACCGCCTTGAAGAACTGCAGAAAGAACTTGTAGCTGAAGGCATCTGGGACACGCCGGACAGGGCCCAGACTCTGCTTAAGGAAAAATCAGGAATAGAGAATGCCATCACACCTCTGCAATCTCTGGATCAGCAGTTTGAAGACCTAAATGTCATTCTGGAGCTTTCCGGAGAAGAAGGCGGGGAAACCATGCTGGATGATGCGGAAGGTTCTTTGCATGATCTTGCTGACAGGCTTGATGACATTGAACTCAGGACGACCCTCTCGGGTGAGACCGATAAGAACAATGCTATCCTGACCATCAACCCCGGGGCAGGAGGGACTGAAAGCCAGGACTGGGCCCAGATTCTGATGAGAATGTACATGCGATGGGCAGAAAAAAGCGGTTTCAAGGTTGAAATAATTGAATACATGGCCGGAGACGAAGCCGGTATAAAAAGCGTAACAATGACCATAAGCGGTCAGTACGCATACGGATACCTCAAAGGAGAAGCCGGTGTTCACCGGCTCGTAAGGATATCTCCCTTTGATGCCAACAAAAGGCGGCATACATCATTCACAGCTGTGCTCGTGTATCCGGAAGTGAGTGAGGACATAGAAATTGAAGTCAAAGATGATGACATAAGGGTTGATACGTACAGGGCATCAGGTGCTGGCGGACAGCATGTAAACAAGACCGATTCAGCTGTCCGTATAACCCATTTTCCAACAAATACAGTCGTTAGTTGTCAAAATGAACGGTCCCAGCTGAAAAACAGGGCCACTGCAATGAAAATTCTCAAAGCAAAGCTGTTTACTCTGAAGCAGAAAGAACAGGAAGACAAAATGGATGAAATGATCGGCGAGAAAAAGGAGATAGCCTGGGGCAGTCAGATACGGTCATACACATTGCAGCCGTACCAGTTGATCAAGGACCACCGGACAGGATATGAAACCGGCAATGTCAATGCAGTACTTGACGGGGAACTGGATGATTTCATAAAAGAGTATTTATTGTTTAGGAAAGAGAAAGCAGGTAAGAGGTAATGGGTTATAGGTAATTAGTTTTTTCCATGACCTATGACCTTGTTCATTTATGAATTTAATAAAATTAATTAAAACCCGCCGGAGCATCAGAAGATTTACTGATGATCCTGTTTCTGACGGTCTTATTGATAATATAATCGAGGCAGGGACCTGGGCACCTTCCGGCAAGAACAACCAGCCCTGGAAATTCGCAATTATTAAAGACAAAGGTTTAAAGGCGCAGGTTTCAGAATTGACGCATTATTCAAAATGTGTGTTAAGTGCAAATGTTCTGATTGCCGTGTTCCTTGATAATGCATCAAGCTATCACAAAATCAAGGATGCCCAGGCCATAGGAGCCTGTCTACAGAACATGCTTTTGACCATCCATGATCAAGGGCTTGGTGCTGTGTGGCTTGGGGAGATTTTAAGAAACGGGGACAAAGTAAGGGAACTGGTCAATGGATCTGATGACCTTGAACTCATGGCAGTCCTTGCGCTTGGCTATCCTGCCGGTGAAGGCGGTCAAGGCAGCAGAAAAGAACTGGATCAGACCATTTTCTTTAGAAAATAGTATTGCTTTATTTCTCAGTCCACCGAAGCGTTAGAATCTCTGAATCCTCATCCATTTTCCATGTATGCTCTATATCCTCCCGCCATATAACATAATCACCTTCATTGTGAAGCCTCACATCCACCTGGTTGTCATGACTTTCTTTGTCCCTGAATGTGAATGTAAAGTCTCCCCTTATTAATATGCTCATTCCTGTTTTATCAGAACTGCCGGCCCAGACGTCACGCACATCATTCTTCTTATACATCCCCCATTTAATTTCTATGTCATCAGTATTTCGAAGGCCGTACTTTGCTTTGTCAAAAGGGATCTCCTTTTCTGCGCACCATTTTTCAATAGCTCCAATAAACCAGAAACCAAAATCCTTTCCGTCTTTTTTTGTGTTTCCTTTAGTGATGTTTAAAGGCATGATAGTTTATTCATACATTGAAGCTAAGTAGAAATAACCAATTATCTCTGCTTTACCTTATAACCCTTTTTTCTCAAAAGATCTGCCACACTATTTTCCCCGACGAGATGTGCAGCGCCAATAACGACAAGCAGGTCCCCCTTTTGCCTTGTCATATTCAATATTTTTGAAACCCATCTGCGGTTTCTCTTTACAATTAACCGATTATAAAGGTCAGGAAACCCGGTAAAGCTCTCCTTCATTATACTGTCAAGCCTTTCCACATCTCCTTTTTTCCATGCATTCACCATGTCTGCAAACATGGATTCAATAATTTTAATCTCAACCAATATCTGCTTCAACAGGGCCTCCTGTCTCGTCCTGCTGAGTCCTGCAAAGAGATTGATCTGGAATTCATTTGACTCCAGAAATATAAGCTCTTTTCTGTCTTTCCTGGCCATGTTGAAAAAACGCCTGTCCACTCCAAGCTCAGGATCAAATCCCAATCTGATCATTTCAGTCCCTGTGAGGGTCAGCGCAACCATCCATGGTCTGAACCTGTCAAATTGCAAAATCGACAGCCCCGATATCTCCAATCTCTTCTTCAGCAATTCATATGTATCAGTGGATATGTTGCCTGATAATGACTGGCCCTCCGGATACATGCCCCGTCTTAATATCTTTTGCTGTAAAGAGCTGTCATTCATGCTGTCCAGATCTGTCTCAAATACCACGTTCCTGCAGCAGTTATAAATGTTTTCAACCTCAGCAGGAAGAGGATATGATTCATGATTAAGTACATGAATTGAGCCCAGCAAATAAACAGTGTTATCTCCTGACTCAAAAGACCAAATAAAACTTTTCCCGGTTTTTGACCCTGCAAAAGGAGCGTCAACAAAAAGGAGAGTAAAAACAATAGCTAAAAATAAATTTATTATTTTCTTATACAACATCATAATAATTACTACTTTTCTCAACAGGACATAAACTAATTAAACTCGAGCAGGTTTAACACAACCTTCTGACTATTCTCTGATGCCTCCTTCAATTTCCAACTCCTCTTGTCCCGGATACCTGCAATATTACTGATCCCGCGAACTTCCATCATGGGAATTCCATACATGGCAGATACCTGGGCAATTGCTGCGCCTTCCATGTTTTCACAAATCCCGTCAAACCTCTTTTCAAGTTCTTTTGCCCTTTTATATGTACCTGACGCTGACCCGACCGTTATAAAAATGCCTGACCTGATTTTTATTTCCCTAATGTCCTGAACCTTAAAAAATGCCTGTGAAGGTGTGGACAGAGGAAATTCATTGAAATATTTTTTTCTTCTTTTTTGAAATACAGGAATACCGATTTCCTTCATATCCCTCCATCCATTTGAGGTGATAACTCCGTCATCGCCTGATATTTCCTTTGAAGCAAATGCAACATCACCCGGACCAAGCGCGGACCCCGGATAGGCCCCGCCTACTCCCATATTTATGATTTTATCAACAGAAAAATTTTCAACCACTGCAGTGATGGAATGAGCTGCGTTGATCTTGCCTATGCCGGTATTGACAAGCAGTACATCCATGCCTGCAATCTTTCCCCTGTAAATTTTTCTTCCGGCAGTTTCTGCCACTCGGACTTTATTAAGACGGGAAAGAAGCATTTCAGATTCAAATGACATTGATGTTAAAAGCGCGATCATTTCGATGTATTATAGTACAAAATCCCTTTAATCTTTGAAAAAATCAGGTCTTTATCATCACCGGGTACTATGATATAATTTCTTTGCAGGTCCCAATATGCTGATAAAACTGTGCAATTAATACTGTTAATTCTTTATTCGATATACTTCTGCTCCCGGCATATGCCGGGGAAAGGGAGGTAAGTAACATGATAGATAACATTCAATGGCTTGGTCATGACACATTCAGAATCAAAGGGGAAAAAACCATATACACAGACCCCTTCAAAATCAGGACAAAGGACGCCGCAGATATTATCTTAATAACCCATGAGCATTATGACCATTGCTCTCCCGAAGATATTAAAAAAATTCAGGGACCTGATACGGTTATAGTAGCTACCCCGGATTGCGCCGGACAGCTTTCAGGGAAAGTAAAGACCGTTATACCGGGCGACAGGATCACTGTCCAGGGGATTGAGATCGAAGCTGTCCCGTCCTACAACACTAACAAGCAATTCCATACCAAAGACAGAAACTGGGTAGGCTATATATTTACTGTCAATGGTCAGAGAATATACATTGCCGGGGATACTGACTATATACCGGAAATGAAAAATATTAAAGCCGACATTGCACTGCTGCCTGTATCAGGCACATATGTAATGACCGCAGAAGAAGCGGTACAGGCCGCCCTTGATATTAAACCCGAAATTGCCATACCAATGCACTACAACTCCATTGTTGGATCGGAAAAAGACGCGAAAAAGTTTGCAGAAGGATTAAAAGATAAGGTTGAAGTTATAATTTTGAAGCAAGAATAACTAACATATTGTTCAATATAGTTCAACATTGTTCAAAGAGTGCAATGTAGTTCAATTTTGTTTAATAATGAATGTTGAAAAACCTCTGAATTGCTTTTGAACCAATTTGATCTAGATTTGAACAATTGTTGAACTTCTTGAACTATTTTGAACTGTCTTTGAACTATTTTATATGGCTAACGCAAAAAAAATTGCCCGGCTCCTGTTAAAAAAATATCCTGATCCCAAAATTGAGCTCCATTTTAAAAATCCCCTGGAACTCACGGTTGCCACCATATTATCAGCCCAATGTACTGATGTTAAAGTTAATGAAGTAACAGAGGACCTGTTCAGAAAATATAAGACCGCTAATGATTATGCCAAAGCAAAATTGACAACATTTGAAGAGGAGATCAGACCCACCGGGTTTTATAAAAACAAGGCCAGGATGATCATCGAGTGCTGCAGACAGATTGTCACGGATTTCAATGGAAAAGTCCCTGGTACAATTGAGGAGCTTACCAGCCTTGCCGGGATTGGCAGAAAAACAGCAAATGTGATTCTTGGCAGCGCTTTTGGAAAACAGACGATGGGAGTAGATACGCATGTATTAAGAGTCTCGAACAGGCTGGGCATTGCCCATTCCAAAAAGCCGGATAACGTAGAGGAAGAGCTGGTTAAACAGTTGCCAAAAAAGCAACTGACATCTATCAACCTGGCCCTGGTATTACACGGCAGGCGGACATGCAAGGCAAAAAAGCCCCTCTGCCCGGATTGCGTCCTCTACAAAGAATGTGAGTGGCAGGATAAAGTGGCAGCCTGATTTACTCAATTTTATCCCTTAAACTGTATAATTCCAAAATATAGGGAAATAAACCATGCTCTTATTGATTGATATAGGAAATTCAAATATAACATTAGGTATTTCTGACGATAAGGAAGTGTTGAATACGTCACGCATTGATACCAGGCATACAGAAGGTGGTGATGATGATTATTTAAAAGTTCTCGACAAGCTTGTTGAAAATTACAATATACCTGTCATTGAAGGAGCGGTGTTAAGTTCCGTAGTAACGGAAGTTACTCCATTGGTCATCAGTGCCGTTAAGGAGAGATTCAATATATTTCCTGTAATTGTTGATCATAATATTAACAGCGGTCTGAGGTTTAATATCAATAATATTCAAACACTGGGTGCTGACAGGATAGTCAATGCCACTGCAGCACATAATTTATACAATGGAAATTTGATTGTAATTGATTTTGGAACGGCGACCACATTTTGCACAATCACAGAGGAGGGTGATTACCTTGGGGGCGCCATAATGCCGGGTATCGGCATATCAGCTGAATCATTGAACGAAAAGACATCCGGACTTCCCCTGGTAGAATTAACAGCCCCTTCACATATCCCGGGGGAAAATACCACTGATAATATATTAACGGGAATAGTGATTGGTCATGCCGGGGCTGTTGACAGAATAATACATGATATCAGCGATGAAACAAAAAAAACTTATTCTGTTATTGCAACTGGGGGATTTGCAGAGCTTGTTTCTCCTTATATCAAAGGGATAGATTACGTCAGTCCATCACTGACTCTGGACGGACTGAGAATTTTATATAAACTTAACAGCTAGCCCGCATTATTCACAATTAGTTGAGCCGGGCTAAGTCCTCATGATCTAAACTAATGCATAGCTATTATTCGTTAATCTTGATTCTATTTGCCGCCTTCATGAAATATGCGTGCTAATACTGATTTTGATATTTCTTATAGTGAGCACCTTTTTTTTATAGTAAACTAATTATTAAGGAGGCCTATTATGAAAGTTGAGCGTATTTTATTTCCAACGGATTTTTCAAGCGGTGCACAGCATGCCCTGCCCTGCGCTGTGGATCTGGTTGAGCATTACAATGCCAAACTTTTTATTCTGCATGTTGTGTATGACATTAACAAGGCAGTGGGAGTTCATGTTCCGCATATTTCATCAGATAAAGTATTCAAGGAAATGAATGACTGGGCTTTAGATCAAATTGGTACGTGCTGTGTTGAAGAAATAAGAAAACTCAAGGATGTGGAAAAGAAAGTAATACAGGGAATCCCGAATGAAGAGATCCTTAAATTTGCATCTGATGAAAAAATCGATATGATCGTCATGGGAACTTACGGAAGAACCGGTATCGAAAGACTTGTTTTCGGCAATACCGCTGAAAGAGTAGTCAGGCGCGCTCCATGTCCTGTCATGACGGTAAGAGTACCTGAGCATAGACGTTAACGGCGAAACGTTCAGGCCCATAAAAGGTGTATATAGCACCAGTTATGGGCCTTATATCAAACTGATTTTACTACCTTTTTTCCCCTCATTTCTTCCTTGATCTAAAAAGGGTTAGAATACTAATTAGAGTCTGTCCATAAACTCAAACCTTGAACCGTCATTCCCGCGGTCTGTTAAGCGGGAATCCAGAGTCTTTCCAGTCGGAGCTGGATTCCGGCTAAAGGACTGCCGGAATGACAGACAGAATAACAGAGGTTATAGAAGAGACTGATTGATCGAACCATCATGATTTCAAATAAATCATAATGATATTATTAAAAGAACATGAATTTCTCCAATTACATATCAATGTCAGTTATTTTTCACCTTGCCCTGATCCTATCATTTGGAATGATCTCCTCTTCCTACAGACCTTCAGTACGTATTTTCGATGTCGATGTTGTTGAACCTTTTGATCCGGTTAAACCAGAGGCAAATGAAAAATACAACCCGGTCCTTAAAAAAAGAAAAAAACCTGTTCTGGTTAAAAAACGCCGCCGGCATGCTGAGGAACATGTAAAGCCTGATACATTACTGGATGAAAATACAGATTCTGCACGTAATAAAAAAAATACGACAACTAAAATGGAAACAACCGACCTGTCTCAGGATAAGTCCAGGGAAAATGATTCTGTTTTATCTCTTACAAAACAGAAAAACAATGCTTCCCAGGGAAACAGTGATGTCAAGCTCGTGCCTCCTTCAGCCCTGTTTGACAGGAAAACCATAGATAAATATGCAAGTAAAGGGCCTTTAAAAAGCAAGGGTCTGACATTTGATGCACCTGAATTCAAAAACAGGGGGTATATGAGATTGCTCAAGGACAAAATAGAGAATATCTGGAAATATCCAAAAGAAGCGGCAAGACTTGGAAAATCCGGGGACCTCTATATTCATTTTTCAATAAAAAGAGATGGAAGACTCGGAAAAGTCGAACTCATCAGGACATCAGGCTACAGAGAGCTTGATGAATCTGCGATAAAGGCCCTGAAAGAGGCCCAGCCGTACTGGCCCCTGCCTGACGACTGGGAAAATGACGAACTTAATATCAACGGACATTTCATATACGTTTACGGCACCACTTACCTGATGTAACCGTTCCCTGCCACTTCCTGACCCACATTATTCTCAATTATTTGAGCCCGGGAGGTAAGCTTTAAAAAAAGTTTTGGGAGCGGCTTTAGCAGAAAATCACTGGAATATATTTTTTATGTTGATCAACATCAGAGAATGATCATTTTTTATTGCATCGTGCCGTATTCAAAACTTTTTTTAAAGCTTACCTCCCGGACCGTGTGAATAATGTGGGCTAATATTATCAATAAACCTGCTATAATATTTTCCAACCATGGAAATTATCAAGCTCATAAGATGGCAGGACATACTCGATATACTTCTTGTAGCGACTATTTTTTACAGGGTCCTTTTAATCATAAAGGGTACGAAAGCAGCCCAGATGCTGATCGGCATCGGTGTGCTGTTTATAACGCTCCTCTTTTCAAAGTATCTTGGTCTGCATACAATAGACTGGATCATCCAGAGCCTGTGGGCACAGATCGTCCTTGCCGTGATCATACTGTTTCAGCCTGAAATAAGAAAAACACTGGCGCATATGGGAGAAGCCAGGTTTTTACCGTCATTTGCATCAGCTGAGGAAATGAGGTCCATTGAAGAAATAGTGCGAGCTTCGATCGCTCTTTCAAACAGACAGATCGGGGCACTTATCGTCATTGAGAAGGAAACAAGTCTTAATGACTTTATAGAAATGGGCACACCGCTTGATGCCAAGGTCACTCATGAGCTGCTGTTGAGTATATTCCATCCAACCTCACCCATGCATGACGGCGCCATCATAATAAGAGGCAACAGGGTTGTTGCTGCAGGCTGCTTTTTACCACTTACTTTAAGCATAGATATATCCAAGGCATTCGGCACAAGACACAGGGCAGGTATTGGTCTCACTGAGGAGACCGATGCAGTGGTAATAATTGTATCTGAAGAAACAGGAAGTATTACGACCGCAATTGGCACCAGTGTCGAAAAGAATGTGGATATAGGTTCTTTAAGAGACTTTCTTACTGAGCATTTTATAACACAGGACAAAAAGAAATGATAAAAGAATTTTTTACAACAAACATATGGCTGAAGCTGGCTTCACTGGTAATAGCAGTAATTCTCTGGTTTTTTGTCATCTTAAGCGGCCGCTCCGAAAAAACGATCGATATTCCTGTTAATTTTGTCAATCTGCCGACCAAGCTGGAGGTGGT
This sequence comes from Thermodesulfovibrionia bacterium, assembly GCA_945788685.1. Lineage (GTDB taxonomy): Bacteria > Nitrospirota > Thermodesulfovibrionia > UBA6902 > UBA6902 > CALZJD01. The sequence goes on from CALZMZ010000012.1 coordinate 20,153, forward strand.
GGACTTTCCTGAAACTGTCAGAATCAGTATAGAGGGACAGGAAAGCATGCTTAAGGATCTTAAAAAGAACAATGTAAATGCTGTGATTGATCTCAGTGAAGTAAAAACAGGAAAGTCATTTATTACCATTACCCGTGAAAATATAGCGCTTCCGCAAATGTTGACCATTAAAAACATTGAACCTGAGACAGTAAGCCTTATGATCGAAGATCAGTTAAGCAAAAGGGTTGATGTAACTCCGGACATTGTGGGTGCGCCGGAAAAAGGCTATGCAATAGTCGAAATAACCGCATCTCCTGATTCATTTATCATAGAAGGTCCTAAAAGTTTGGTGAGAAAGATCCGAAGAGTAAAGACAGAGCCGATAGATATTAATGGAATCAATTCAGACCTGACATACAGAGCTAACCTGATGCTGTCTAACGGTAATATAAGAAAAAGCATTAACAAGGTTGAGGTCAATATATTGGTTAAACAGATTAAATAAGAGGTCAATTACATAATGTCAACCAGAAAAAAAAGAACAAAACTGTTTGGAACCGACGGTATAAGAGGTAAGGCCAACCATTCGCCGATGACAGGCGAAATTGCCTTTGAAGTAGGAAGGGCAGCTGCACACGTACTTAAGAAAAAAAATGGACGTAACTGCATATTAATCGGAAAAGACACCAGACTGTCAGGATACATGCTTGAAAGCGCGCTTACTTCGGGCATATGCTCAATGGGAATGAACGTAGAACTGGTAGGCCCGATGCCGACTCCAGGGATAGCATTTGTCACCAGAAGCCTCAGAGTTGATGCAGGGGTTGTTATTTCAGCCTCACATAATCCATATGATGATAACGGCATCAAGTTCTTCTCATCTGACGGATTTAAGCTCCCTGACAGAACTGAAGAAGAAATTGAAAAATCCATGTTCTCAGCCAGGCTTGAGAAGATAAGGCCGAAAGGGGCTGAAATTGGAAAGGCCCACAGGATTGATGACGCTTCAGGACGATACATAGAATATGTCAAATCAACATTTCCAAAAGGACGGACTCTTGAGGGAATGAAAGTTGTCGTGGACTGCAGCAATGGCTCTGCCTATAAAATAACCCCCTCTGTATTGAGCGAACTTGGTGCCGATGTCATAGCTATTAACGACAGTCCCGATGGATTAAACATTAATGAAAATTGCGGTACTACACATCCGGAATCCATGCAGAAGGCAGTGCTGGAACATAAAGCAAACATCGGGATAGCGCATGATGGAGATGCTGACAGAACGATTTTATGCGATGAAAAGGGTGAGATAATTGACGGTGATAAAATAATGGCAATATGTGCCATGGATATGAAAAAGCAGGGGACCCTGAAGGGAAATACAGTTGTAGCTACGGTTATGAGCAACATCGGGTTTGAGAATTTTTTAAAAAAATCAGGAATAAAAATGATAAGGACAGACGTAGGCGACAGACATGTCGTAGAGGCGATGATAAAAAGAGGCTGCAATCTCGGCGGCGAGCAGTCAGGGCATATTATCCTACTTGACCATAATACAACAGGTGACGGCCCCATCACTGCCCTGCAGATTTTATCGATTATCAGCAGAAGAGGTAAGTCCCTGTCCGAGTTCGCGTCTTATGTCCCCATATATCCTCAGATCCTCGTGAATGTGAAGGTGAAAAAAGTTAAGGACATAAAAGACTTTCCAAAGATCAAATCAGCAATAAAAAAAGCAGAAAAAAAGCTGAACAGCGGGCGGATACTTGTGAGGCCTTCAGGCACTGAGCCAAAGATCAGGGTCATGATAGAGGGTGATAACATGGACGGCATATCAGAACTGGCCAATGAAATTGCAGATGTGATCAAAAAAGAAATGAAGTGAGTATTTGTGCATATATTATTTGTATACACAATCAGTGACTTCATTTTGTAAATATTGTGTCAGTCATTCCCGCGGTCTGTTGAGCGGGAATCCAGGAAACTCATATAATCAAGGATTCCCGGCCCGACCTATCTTACTTCTGTCATTTGTCATTATGATTTGATTTGATATTGGGATTTTAGCGTTTGACATTAAGGTAGATTTGACTTTTCAAAGAATTCTGAAGTATGGTATATAGTTCGCGGGGTGGAGCAGTCTGGTAGCTCGTCGGGCTCATAACCCGAAGGTCGCAGGTTCAAATCCTGTCCCCGCTACCAATTAAAATCAAGGACTTACGGCTAACCGTACGTCCTTTTCTTTTTTAGACCTAGCAGAGGTTGAACCTCCGTGGGAGGTTCAACCTCGACACGATGTTTAATTGGATTTTTTATTAGAGGCCTTCCCCGCTTAATTGTGCCCCCTCTTCTTTTGAGGCTTTTTAATGCCAGATGCAGAAACGATGGGATTTCCCTTTCCCCTCTTTCCCACCTGCTGATCGTAATCGTGACAACTCCGAGAGCTTTAGCAAGGTGGCTTTGACTGTAACCGTTTTGTTTTCTCCATAACTGAAGTTCTTCTGGCAGCAAGTTTTCTAAACGGCTCCTTTTTTGCCCGTATATTTGCGGTATCGTTTCCAGTTAATCTGGAAGCAATAACTGATTGAAATGATAACAATAAAATAAACGAAATAATGAATAATCTGATCATATCTGAAATCATCTCCGAGTTTTCCAAATAGAATCTGCAGAAATGGATATACGATCAGGAAGCCTATTAATCCACCCAGTAATACACTTGCCACTATTGTGTAGACCAACAGAAAACATTTATGGATTGTCTGCTTAATTGACTCCATGATATTATATATTATAATCCAATGGCATATAATTGTCAAAATATTCAATTGTAACTGGAACTTAAAGAACATTATTATTCACGAAGCCGGTAACTTGTACACTTTGCGAGAGTTAGAATAGTCATAAATAAATATTCTGCTTTAAGAGTCTTGCATTTGTTTGCAAAAATGTTTTAAAACATTTAGAGTATTCTGCGAGGAGGAATTTATGAATAAATATTTGCTTTTCTTAAGTACTGTTCTCTTACCACTCTTATTTTCTCATTATTCCCATGCCTTATGCATAAGTGTACCTGAAGCCAATCTGAGAAGCGGGGCCGGAACCAAATTCGAAAAAACATGGGAAGTATTTAAATATATGCCGTTTGATAGGATAGAAAAAAAGGGTAACTGGTACAAGGTAAAGGACGTTGACGGTGATGT
>CALZMZ010000012.1:23441-25921 GCA_945788685.1 Thermodesulfovibrionia bacterium
GGCGAAAAGTACAGCAAAATTTCGATGAGCCCCGCATTAAAATATGACTCTTTTAAGGTAATAAAGATCCAGGCTCCATGGGTCAAAGTCATTGATGAATTCGGTGACTCAGGATGGATTTTCAGAAAGCTGCTCTGGATACAGTAGATTAGCGGATATATTTTCACTAACTTTCAAATACAGGGGGAATTATGTTTAAGAAAAAAGACCCATCCATTGATGATTCAGGCATGAACAGCACTCAGGAGCCTGAAGCAAATGAATACAGGCATACATCTTCCAACAAAATTTTAAAGGGCAACAAACTCATTGGTGATATTAGTATCACCTGTGATCTGGAGTTGAGCGGAGATATTGAAGGCAATATTATTTCAAAAGCCGACTCTGACATAATTATTAAAGGTTCTTGCAGCGGAGACATCGAGACCAAGGGAGGCAGGGTAGACATAGAAGGGGAACTCCTTAACGGTAACATCAATGCCGGAAGTGATGTCACAGTCACCGGAAAGTTCAGCGGCGGAGAAATAATCTCTGAAGGCAAAATATTTATTAATGGTGAATTATCGGGCAGGCTGGAAGGTAATGAAATCGAAATAGGGCCACATGCCCAGGGCAGGGGTGAGCTTTTTTACAGGGAACATATTTCAATTGCAAAGGGAGCCAGGATAGAAGGCCAGATAACTCAGGCCCAGCAGGAACTTATTCTTGTAAAAAGACCTCCGGAAGAAATAAAAGCAGAAGCAGTGGATATGAAAAAAGGAATTAGTAACGCATAGATAGTACAGATAAATTCCAAATATCAAAATCCAAATTCCAAAACACAAATAGTGACTTAATTATGCAAGGAAAGAATCCGTCATTCCCGCAGTCTTTTGAGCGGGAATCCAGAAAACTTGCATAACAAGGGATTCCCGCTTAAGAATTGCGGGAATGACATCAGGAAAGACTGGATCAGGAATAAAGGATACTTTTGTAATTTTAAATGTGAAATTTATTTGGAATTTGGATTTTGAAATTTGGAATTTGTTTTGTAATCAGCCCCACCAGTAGCGGACTTCACCGACATCCAGATGCAGGAATTTTGACCGGGGATAATACCCGACTCCCCCTGCCCTGATTTTCATTGCAGCCTTTCTTACTCCCCTGAGACTATAACCCGGAATTCTGACGTCAACGGCCTTGCCGTACATGTGGAGACTTTTCTTTGCAACTCCTTTATACCTTTTCCTGAGGAGTGCATTGGATTTTGGGGTACGGTATCCAGATACTATATGGTACGGATCTTTACATTTGAGCTGCTCTTTGAGTTCACATAGAAGATCAAGAAGATTTATGTCTATATCTCTCTCAGTGCCGGTACGAAAATCTCTGAATATATGATTTATTTTTTCCAGTTCATCAGGCAGGTACATTCCGTCTTTCCAGTAAACAACATCAAGATGTTCGTGTGTATGGGCATTATATAACATCAACTCTTTACAGGAAGATTCCTTTTGCGCAGCAAGCGCATTAACAGGTAATATTGCAGATGCTGCTGTCAGCATACCTAAAGCAAGAAGGTCTCTTCTGGATATTTTGCATTTTAAAACATTACTGTTTATCTTCAACGGGGATTCTCCTGATGGATTTAAACAGATAATTATAGCATTTTAAATATATAACGTTCAATAAAATTATTTAAATTAAAAAATCGGTCATATCCATAAAAAAAGCAGCGGTAAACTCTTTCATTTTGCCTGAAACGTCCTGCCATCATTAAAAAAAATGATACATTTGGAGTATAATCAATATTGAAAGAAAAAAATTAAACCTGTCCATAATATGAATAAAGTAAAAAAAATTGTCAGTGACGAACTGTTTGAGAGGATGGTTGAGTTCCGCAGAACATTCCATCAATATCCTGAGCTTGGGTTCAAGGAAGAAAAAACTGCCGACTATATATGCAGTATTCTGAAAAAACTGAAAATTAAATATAAAAAAGGAATTGCCCAGACAGGAGTAGTCGCCAGATTAACCACTGATGAGCGCAAGCCAACGGTAGCATTAAGGGCTGATATGGATGCCCTTCCCATAACTGAAGACACCGGCCTTCCGTTTGCTTCCCAGAACCCGGGAGTAATGCATGCCTGCGGCCACGACGGTCATATGGCAATGATGTTGGGAGCTGCTGCCGTTCTAAAAGAAAATCCTCCGGAGGGTAATGTAGTATTTATATTTCAGCCTGCTGAAGAAGGAGAAGGCGGAGCAAAACCCATGATTGATGAGGGTGTGATTGAAGGTGTTGATATGATATTTGGCGGGCATATTGAAAGACACCACCAGGTCGGTGAAATCGGCATTAAAAGGGGTGTTCACACAGCATATACAGACGCTTTTGATATAAGGATTACCGGTGAGGGCGGGCATGCTGCCAGGCCCCATGAAACAGTTGATGCAGTGATTATTGCAAGCCGGATCGTACTGAATATTCAGACCATAAT
>CALZMZ010000013.1 GCA_945788685.1 Thermodesulfovibrionia bacterium
CAACAATGTCCACCTGGGCATTATCTTTCTGGCTAATATGCAGATTGGCTATCTAACGCCTCCTCTTGGCATTGGCCTCTTCATATCCAGCTATCGTTTCAACAAAGGGATACTCAAGATAACAGTGGCTTGCTTGCCCTTTATCGCCATTTTGATCACCTCAGTCCTAGTGATTACCTATTGGCCGGACCTCAGCCTCTTCCTGCTCAGGGTAATGGGTAAACCCTATTGATCGTTTCTAAATAAATTCAAAGTGTTCCTCTTTCAATATCTAATACATTATTCTTGACTCAACCTCCTCTTTGATGCTACGTTTCTTTCATAGTGCATTTTTTTCATTTCGTTTTTTAGGCACAGAAGACCATCAAATCAAATTTAAAAAATGAACACTCAGATGAAATTTAAGCGTATGCGACTGAATAAGGTATTTGCTTGAATGTAAGAATGTTATTTGCTGTAGAAAAAAATATAAATTAAGAATATAGTGCAAAGTGAAGTTACTTTAAAAAAGAGCATTAATCTCCAACTGCTGCGTTTTTAAACTCACCTAAAAACTGCAGATAACATGATGTTATAAATGATCAAAGGACCTCCCCCATTTTGAGGATATGTCGGTATTATAGATAAGAGGATTATCAATAGTCTGTACGTATTAAGAATGGGCTGTTCTGGCCAATTTTCAACTTATGCGAAAATGAAGCTCAATAAATAAAATATATTGAATATACATTTGTATGCGGTAAATTAATCATGAACAGGTTTAATACACTCAGGTGTATTATGGGCAGGAGAATTAACCATGGGTGATACCTGGTAAAGGTCCATTTTATCTGAAGGAAAGGCTTTTAAGACAGGGAGCAGTTTTTCGGCGTCCTGTTCAGACGGGTCCAGCCAGCGGTCCTCATCTTTTTTCTGAATGATGACCGGCATCCTGTCATGTATGTTCATCAGGAGATCATTTGCGCTGGTTGTTATGATTGTACATGTGCATATCTTTTTCTTTTCCGGGGAAGTCCATTCACTGAGCAGGCCGGCAAATCCAAGAGGTTTCCCTGATTTAAGACTGATATAAAAAGGGACTTTTGATGTGCCCTGTTTTTTCCACTCATAAAAACCGCTGGCCGGTATAATAACACGGTGCTTTTTAAAGGAAGACCTGAAGCTCGGTTTTTCAGCTACGGTTTCGGAGCGTGCATTTATCATTCTGTAGCCTATTTTCGGGTCCTTTGCCCATGACGGTATCAGTCCCCATTTGCAAAGGGCCATGCTCTTCTTTCCAGCATTCATTACAATTACAACTTCCTGGGATGGCGCTATGTTATAGCTTGGAGACAGGGCAAAAGAGGGTTTATCAACCCCGAACTCATCAGCAATATCTTCAATGGAGACAGCCCTGACAAAGCGACCGCACATTATGTGTCTTTACATTCACCGCACGGGTAATAGACCCTGAACGCGGTCTTCATTTTTTCAACAGCTTCTTCCTGGGTCTTTCCTTTTGCTGAAAACCCCGGGATCTTGTCACACGTTACGATCCATTCACCATTGGTGTTCTGATAAATCGAAAATTCTTTCATTTAATAACTTACAAATTAATGTAACGAGTGTCTACGTATAAACTCAAAGATTGAACTGTCATTCCCGTAGTCTTTTGAGCGGGAATCCAGTCTTTTTGATGAGTTCTGGATGCCCGACTTACTGACCTCGGGCATGACAAATAAAGATACGACAGTTTATACACAGACACGAAATAGTATTCAATAAAGTATATCAAAACTGCAAATAATAGAAAAACATATGCTCATGATGTGAAATAAATATTATAAACAGCCAATACATAGTAATAAGCCATTACTACTGACAGTACCAGTCTTACGGCTGTACCGGCCAGAAAACCGAGAAAAGATCCGAATGCCGGTTTTAATGCATGGTTCGCTTTTTTACCGCTGATCATTTCTCCGGCAAATGCACCGAGCATCGGGCCTATGACTATTCCTGCAGGAAATAAAAAAAACACTCCGGCAAAAAGTCCGAGCGTACTGCCCCATATGCCATACTTTGATCCACCTAATTTTTGTGTTCCATAAATCGGGACTACATAATCCAGGATGCCTACAAAAATGGTCAGCAAGGCAAATGTGACGAGGAATTCCATGGTAAAAGAATGAACTTGGCTGATATGAAGGAGGAGTAATCCTGCATAACCGATTACAGGACCGGGAAGTACAGGCAGTATGCATCCGACCAGTCCTGTAATAATACAAATTCCACCGATTATTATGAGTATTGAATCAATATACATTATTCATTAGTCTACAATGTGTCCGGTCAATTTCCAAACTATTCTCTATATAATATTCAGTTAATAAACTTCCTCGACTATTTCCTGACAAGTCATAAACGATAATTTACAGGTGTTGTCCATCGTCTTTTGCGTACTAAAGGAAAGTCCTGTATCTACCGAAATATTATCAATGGGGAGATATTGTGAGGCATTAATTTCTCAGCATTCGTCATGATCAAAAAAATTAATACGAAACAGTTAAGACCCCGCATGTACATCAGTAACCTGAATTGCGCCTGGTTAGATCATCCGTTTATTGGAAATAATTTCATGATAAAGGATGCGGCAACGATACAAAAGATCATCGATTACGGTATCGAGGAAGTTTATATAAATACAGATTATGGATTGGATGTTCCTGATACTTCAACTAAAGATAAAAGCAGGCATGATACTGCAGAAGAATCTGATTCCGGTCCAGGCAAAAAACCGGCAGGGACAAAGCCGGTCCCTCTTAACGAGGAGATTGTCAGGGCAAAGAAAATAAAAGATGAGACAATGAAGACAATGAAAACGGTTCTGGATGATGTCAAGCTTGGAAAGCCCCTGGAAAAAGAAAGGATTGAACAGGATGTTGCGGCCATCACCGAATCAGTCTTGAGAAATAAAGACGCGCTTATCGGATTGGGACGGCTCAGAAATATCCATGAGTATACTTATGGTCATTCTCTCAGCGTATGCATCTTAATGGTCGCATTTGCAAGGTATCTGGGGTTTGATTCCCGGTTCATACAGGAACTGGGAATCGGGGCCCTCCTGCATGACATAGGCACAATACATATATCTCCGCAAATTGTAAACAAGAATACAAAATTATCAGAAGCAGAGTATGAAACGATAAAGAGGCATGTTGAATACGGATGGGACATACTTGAAAAAACATCAGGTATGGGCGAGATATCCATGAAGATGGCTTATCAGCATCATGAAAGGCTTGACGGAACCGGTTATCCGAATGGACTGAAGTCAGATGAAATATCACTTCATGTGCAGGCTTTGGGAATTGTTGATGTTTATGATGCAGTAACGACCAAAAAGAGATATCGCGCTTCCTATCAGCCGACCGAGGCATTGAAGATGCTTTATAAGTGGGGTGGAACCCGGTTTGACAGCAGTCTTGTGAAGAAATTTATCCGCTGTATCGGTATATTTCCTGCAGGCTCGCTGGTAAGTCTGGAAAGCGGTCTGCTCGGGGTAGTTATTAACCAGGGTACGGATGATTTATTGAAACCTACTGTCAGGATTGTTATGAACATCAATAATAATCGCGTAATCGGCATGCCCTATGACATCGACCTTTCGAAGCAGGAAGGAAGAGGGAGCAGGGACAGAATAATGAGCTATGAGTCTCCTGAGAAATGGAGTCTTCAACCTGAGATGTATCTGTAGAAAAGATTCAAGGGAACAGGACCGTCTGTTGAGTTTAGAGTCAATAAGTATTATTTCGTGGTCAATAATGTGTCTTATGAATTTTATGGACAATCGATGCCTACCTCACTGGCCGTGTGAATAATGTGGGCTAAATAACAAATTATTCCGCCTTATCCTCCTAACTATTAGAACACACAAAGTGTCTTTCACATATTAACAAGAATAAGTTTAAAATATGGACTGACCAATGTATAAAATGATTTCAGACCATAGAGAATTTCTTATTATCAGCAAAGATCCGGGCGTGAGTTTTCATAAGGACAAAAATGATAAGGGACTGCATGAAAAGATAAAAGAGGACCTGGGTATTAATACACTCTATTCAGTCCACAGACTTGATAAGATGACATCAGGGTTACTTGTTTTTGCTAAAAGACCGGAAATTGCAAGGGATCTCTCCAATCAGTTCAGGAGCAGGAAAGTGGAGAAATATTACATTGCCATATCTGACCGCAGGCCGGGAAAAAAACAGGGGACTATCATAGGGGACATGGTAAAATCCCGAAGAGGAAGCTGGAAATTAACAAGGGGACAACGTGATCCTGCCATTACAAGTTTCTTCAGCTGCGCCCTTGGGGAGGGGCTCCGACTGTTTCTGCTCAGGCCCTATACCGGAAAAACCCATCAGCTCAGAGTGGTAATGAAAAGCCTGGGTGCTCCTGTGCTGGGTGACAGTACGTATCATAAAAAGGAATTGAACGGAGAATGTGACAGGGGGTATCTGCATTCATATGTGTTGAGGTTCAGGCTGAAAGGGAAATTTTTCGAGTTTGAAAGCCTGCCGGATTCCGGGGAGCAGTTCTTAAGCGATATGTTCTTATTAAATATAAATACATACCGGCATCCCTGGCTTATGAAATGGCCTATGATTAAAAACAGGTAAGGGGACAAAACAGTAAATTGTGAATCTCCTGATGAATGGAATCTCCAGCCTGAGATATATTTATAAAAGATATCCTCACAACAAGTCAGACCTGCAATCAGCAGAACACAGCCGTCAGTTTAAAACCGGCATTGATGACATGTATAATTTAAAATATCAATTTAATCTGTTCCGCCTTCTTTGTACTTTAATATCCCGTTGATCCTTGAAGGGACAGATAAATCTTTGATAAGCACAAGAAGGATGATACTGATGCAGCTTCCAAGTACGATACCGATAATTAATCCTAGCAGCATCTCCGATCTCCTATGATAGCTGAGAACTTACCTGATGATAGCCATCTTTACTAATGATTAATAGTTATACTCAATGGGACCAGCTGAACTTATTGAGTATTTAGTGAATAGATAACAACGTTAGCCGGGTTGTTTCGAGTACTTTAATAAATCCTTTGCATTTTGTAAACAGTTAATTTTTGAACTGTTAATTATCAATTAAATCAATATGTTAGCAGGTAGGTGCTGCTGATTCTATCTGATAATTATTATCATCTCATTTATATGGTTTTCTTTATGAATGAGTTTCTGATATCAGGATCAGTCATTCCCCCCTTTAACCTTAACCAGCAGCAAATCGAAATGTTTCTTATATGTAACGGCGGGGGATCATTTGCCCGCCTTCTTTCAAGATGAGCCAATTATTTAAATCAGCCTTCATCTTCAGGCTATCTTAAGCCTGCCATGTATGCAAAGCAGTTAAGGGATTGTCAATGTATGACGATTAATATTATTATCATCATATTGACATTATGACAACTTGAAAAATTATACTTTTTATAAAAAGGAATTAACCATGATTGATCTTCATTTTACACGTACTAATGGAACAGCAGATAAAGCCATTGATGATTTGATGGACCTTGTGGGAAATGTACATCACCCTGAACTTGTAAGGGAGATGATCCTTGCTGCGCTCAAGGCAGGACAGGAGAAAAATGACAGGGCGCATATGAAACTGATGAACACGACGATGAAGGAGATGAGGTTCACAGGGAAGATGTTTGGACCTTACAGTCACATCAGAAAGGTGACGGTATTTGGTTCTGCACGAACGGAAAAGGATGAGCCTATTTATGACATTGCCCTCAATTTTGGAAAGCAGCTTGCTGACTCGGGATATATGGTAATTACAGGCGGGGGACCGGGCATTATGCAGGCTGCAAACGAAGGCGCCGGGCCTGAACATTCTTTTGGAGTAAATATTCAGCTTCCCTTTGAACAGCAGCCGAACCCGGTTGTGATCAATAATCCCCGTCTGATAACGTATAAATATTTTTTTAACCGCAAGGTGGCTTTTCTCAAGGAGGCCGATGCAGTTGCCCTGTTTCCCGGTGGATTTGGAACACTTGATGAAGCCATGGAGACCCTTACACTGCTTCAGACCGGAAAGCATGACCCCCTGCCCCTGGTACTGCTTGATGAACCTGGAGGCACATACTGGAGCAGATGGTTGAGATTTCTTAAAGAAGAACTTATGTCTCCTGATTATATTGATGATTATGATTTTAATCTTTTCGAGTGTTTTGACTCCATTGATGATGCTGTTGCAAGCATTAATCATTTCTACAGCCGCTACCATAGCCTGCGGTATGTAAATGGCAAACTTGTTATCAGGCTGAACTCAGGGATCGACCAGCTGTCAATAAGGAACTTAAATGATAAATTCAGGAACATCCTTAAACAGGACGGTAAGATTTATATGTCAGACCCTTTGCCTGAGGAATCTGATGAACCAGAGCTGATGGACAAACCCAGACTTGTGACGGATTTTAATTTGAGGGACTTTGGCAGGTTGAGAGGGTTAATTGATGATATCAACAATTATGAAAATACAAATTAGACAGTGAATAAATTAAGGTGAACATGAACAGAATGAAGGTGCTTATAGCTGAAAGCAATCCCTCGGTAAGACAGTTTATCAGGTATACCATGCAGGAGCATTTTCCTCAATTTGATTTTGAAGTTGCAACAAACGGAAAGAATATTCAGAAAAGAGTGGAAGAAACGAAATTTGATCTCGTAATCTATGAGAGAGAGATGCCGATGTTGAGCGGAGATGAATTCCTTGCATGGAGGAAGGGCCATTCAGGATTTGCGGCAGTTCCGGTTGTCATCATGTCTTCTGACAGACGGGAAGAATGTCTGAAAACTGCCATAAAACTGGGTGCAACTGCCTACCTGATCAAACCTCTGTTAATGGAGCACCTTGTAAGTAATATCAGGGAAATAATCGGCAGGCAGGAACGGGCCCCGGAAGACAGGAGAAGGTTTGACAGGATCAAGACAGAGGGCATTATTTCCATAAAATTTAATAATAAAATCTGTAAGGGAAAACTGATCAATATCAGTTCGGGCGGCATTCTGGGGATGTTTAACAACAAGGATGGGCTGCCCAATATTCTGGATAATGTAGATGTTGATATCGAGTTGATCAATAAAAATAAAATTCAGGGACTAAGTGCAGATGTAATCAGAATACAGGCTGTCGACTCGATCATGGGTCTGAATTATATTCAGCTTGTGGTGAAATTTGATGAGACAATGCGTCCTGAAAAGAAGAAAGAATTTGATGAAGTCATTTCCAGCATTCAGCCGAGCACAATGACCAGATGACCTCTATCCCATATTATTCACAAATATGTGAGTCAGGGAGGTAAGCCTTAATAAAAGTTTTGAATACGGCAAAAAGCAATGAAATATGATCAATCTCTGATGTTGATCAGCATACAGAGTGTAATCTGCTGATCTTCTGCCAAAGCCGCTCCCAAAACTTTTATTAAGGCTTACCTCTATGGCTGTGTAAATAATGCAGGCTATATAACATGCCGGCCCTCTTATTTCTTATCAGTCAGCTGGTACCTGCCTGAGATTCGGACTAAATCTGAAAGCTTATCAATTAATGGACGGGTCAACTGTTCCTGCCTGAGCCTCCACTCCCAGTTGCCATTGGCGCTGGCCGGCAAATTCATCCTGTCTTTTTCTCCGAGACAGAGGATGTCCTGCATAGGGATAATGGCCATGTCCGCAACAGAGGTCATGGCAAGCCTTATCAGCTCCCAGTTAATATGTTCTTCAGTAATCTCCCTTCCAAGGTAGAGAGAAATTCTTTTCCGGTCTTCCCCGGACAGTTCTGACCTGTACCATCCAATTATTGTATTGTTATCATGCGTGCCGGTGTAAATTACGCAGTTCTTGACATGATTATGCGGGGCATAAGGATTGGTGGGCAGGTCTTCTCCAAATGCGAACAACAATACTTTCATACCCGGAAATCTGAACCTGCTGATTATAGTTCTCACATCATCAGTAATTATCCCAAGGTCTTCGGCAATTATTGCACCGGCAGGTACGTGCTCTAAAAGAGAATTGAAAAAATCCTTTGCCGGGGCATGCATCCACTTTCCGTTAATGGCGGTCTGCTCTGATGAATGGACCTGCCAGTATCCTACAAAGCCCCTGAAATGGTCCAGTCTGAACATATGGAAAAGGCTGTGATTATGTGTGATTCTCTTAATCCACCATTCATAACCTGATTTTTTAATAACATCCCATCTGTAAACCGGATGTCCCCACAACTGACCTGTTGAGCTGAAATAATCAGGCGGGACACCGGCAACATAATCCGGCTTTCTGTTTTCGTCAAGACTGAATATTTCAGGATTTGCCCAGACATCAGCACTATCGTACGTAACATAAATGGGGATGTCTCCGATTATTTTAATATTCCTGCTGTCACAATAGTTCTTCAGGGAATACCACTGGGTAAAGAAAAGAAACTGCAGAAACATTTCTTTCAGGATACTGTCTTTAAATGTATTGCGGCTCTCTATCAATGTCCCGTTATTTCTGTCTCTAAGATCTTCAGGCCAATCACCCCATTCAAGTCCCTTATTACTTTCCTTGATTGAAATAAACAGGCCATAGTCTTCGAGCCAGTAAGAGTTGGCATGAAAGAAATGCTGAAACTTCCGGTGCTCCGGCAGCTTTTCTTTAATTCTTTCAAATGCCTTTTGCAGCAGTCCTTCCTTGTATTCTGTAACTTTTTCGTAATTGACTTTTCCAGCTGAAAAATCAGGTGGATTTTTAATGTCATCCGCTTCCAGAAATCCGGTCTTTACAAGCCTGTCCGGACTGATAAGCAGATGGTTGCCTGCAAAGGCTGAAAAACTGCTGTATGGAGAATTGCCATATGCAGCGTTCGTCTGGTTTAACGGAAGTATCTGCCAGTAACTCTGACCTGCTTCAGACAGGAAGTCAACGAATTTATAGGCTTCAGGCCCCATGTCCCCGATCCCGTATTGTGACGGCAGTGATGTTATATGAAGAAGTATGCCGCTGCCCCGTTTACCCAAAAATCCTCCTAAACTTTAACATTAAGATAATTTCCCAGCTTAAGAAAGCAGTCCATCCACTGCTTTGAGGATTCTTCCTTTTCTTTCATCTCTCTGAAATACTCCTGACTGACAGCGAAGTAGATATTCTGGGCCTTCCACACATTCAGTGAGAGTGAAAGCGGCTCAAGTGTTTCCAACGCATCAATAATCCTCTCGGGCAGTTCGGTCTGATAAGGTTCTGCACTGAAGTTTTCCATTTTTGTTATGATCCATTCACTAACTTTAAAACCCATTGTTGTGCTGTCTATCCTGACAGACCATCTTTTGGTCTCATCAATTAATCGTTTAAGTCGTACCTTGTCAAACGCCTCTTCTTCAAACATTTTCTTCAGGTCTGAATTGATAATATATTCTGCAGCAGCTGCAAATGGCCGTGGTATCTGGTGCCTCAGGTTTTCATAAAAATTCATGATAGTGATGTTGTTTTCATATATCTGCCGGTAAGCTGTCTCAACACCTTCATATGTAAGCTCCAGTATCTGGTCAAGCACTTTCTTCTGCTCGTCCTTGAACAGATGCCACAGAGAATAAACATTGCTGTCAAAATGCTTGTCCATCTGTCTGACCACTTCAGGTATATTGCCCTGGGCAAACGTGTCCTTTAGTTCATTTTTCATTTCTTTAAGCTTTTCTTCAGTGATAAAGTCCCTGACACCTGCGCTGATATTGTGATCACCGAAATGAAGAACGGCAAAACTTATATTTCGTTCTTCCCAGGTGATATCGGACGTAATCGTTGTCTGGCCCACAGCCAGGGTCATCTTCCCGGCCTCAAGCTGTTCATAAAAGTCACTTCTGGAAGTATAACAGCAGATCCTGGTTTCTGAACTGTAATCCTCAAAGATAGATGAAATGCAGTAGTGTGCACCAACCCTTAAAAGATCACACTGGGCCGGTTTTACATATTTGTCATAAGCAGCAGCGGCATTTTCAAACTTATTGGATGGTGCCTCTTTCAGTTTTTCTATATATTCCAGCTCCAGAGACGTGCCCTGAATATCTGAGGCATATTGAATGGCCTTGGATGCATACTGCATGATCTGGATATTTTCAACTCCCGAAACCTCGTCAAAGAACCAGCCGCAGCTTGTATACATCAACATGGCATTTCTCTGCATCTCAAGCAGGTTCAGGGCCTTTACTTTGTCTTCCTTTGAAAGGTCCCTGCTTGCATGTACACTGAAAAATTTCTCAATATTTTCCTGTGATCTGTCAAGAATGACCTCAATATAACCGTTTCTGGCGTCCCAGGGATTTCTGAAAACATTCGATGACTGGTTTTCATATATGGTAATGAGAGAATCCCTTAACCAGTCCATCGCATTTCGAAGAGGTCTTCTCCATTCCTGTGTCCATCCCGGATGAGCTCCTGAGTTGCATCCACAGTTGTTCCTCCACCGTTCAACACCATGTATACAGCTCCAGGATGAATTTTCAAAAAGCTCCACTTCATACGTGGGAGGAAATTTTTCAAGATACCCGGCATAGTTTGTGATCTTTGCTATATTGTTTGACTCAATATGGTTGAGACAATATGCGAGGGCCATCTCACCGAACTTATGGTGATGGCCAAAGGTTTCACCGTCAGTGGCAACATGTATCAGATGGGCGGAGTCCTTTTTATCACGGGCTGCTCCAAGCAGACTGTTGGCAAGATTTTCCCCTTTAGTAAGCGCATTACCAAAAGCTATGTTATGGGAAAGCCCGCCATCATAAAAGAACACACTGATTTCACCGCCGGATGGCAGTTTTACCCTATATGGCCGTGTAGTATCAATGGAACCGTCAGAAACCTCATGCCACTGATCATGCCCCTGTTTCCGGATTTTTTTTGCCTGTCCCGGGGCAAGGATTGTAAATGTAATGCCATGATCATAAAGGATTCTGAGTGTGTCCAGATCAACAGCGGTCTCAGGAAGCCACATGCCTTCCGGTTGTCTGTCAAATCTCTTTCTGAAATCATTTATGCCCCAGACCACCTGTGTTATTTTGTCATGTCTGTTGGCAAGGGGCATGATCATGTGGTTATATGCCTGGGCGATTGCGTTGCCGTGGCCGCTGTATTTTTCAATGCTTGTTTTGTCAGCTTCAAGAATTGCAGTATATACCTGTGGCGCGAACTCCTGCAGCCAGCTCAGAAGTGTGGGGCCGAAATTGAAACTTATCTTTTCGTAATTGCTTACTATCTGGTTGATCCTGCCTTCCCTGTCATGAATTCTTGTGACCGAGTTAGGTTCATAACATTCAGCGTTTATCCGTTCATTCCAGTCATGCCAGGGGTATGCAGACTCCTGGGTCTCGATCATTTCCAGCCATGGGTTTTCACGCGGGGGCTGATAGAAATGTCCGTGTATGCAAATATGCCTTTTCATGTAACTCCTGTTTGTGATACGTGTCTAACGTAAGAATATCGGATTATATTCTATAACAGTTCATATGAATTAATCACATAATATCATCACTAATAATAGTTATCAATATTTATTGTTTTTCTTATGGAAGAAGGGTGTTTTTATGTCAGTCGAAATAATTCTTCTATTATGCCCGGCATCGGGATTAATCCAGTCTGCCTCCCCTTAATCCCCTCCCGTCCCGAATCGGGTCTCCACGAAGGATCGCTCCGACCTGATAGTAAAAGGAGAGGAAAAATCAGTTGCCAGATCCGATAAACTTACCGGACCCGGTGCATGACTTCATTGATTATGATAAAATGCCCTATTAAATTCTGTTAATTTTCTGAGGAGGATGTATTGCCGGAAAAAAAGAAAAAAGCCGTACCCTCACAAACCCGTTTGAGAAACATTGCCTGGGAAGTGGGCCAGAATTATCCTGTTTCACATACAGCAGACTATATAGTTCTGTTAATGATTACTCCGGGAACAGGACATGTTCACTGGAATGTCACAAAAAGGACTGTCAGTTCCCTGGTCAGGAAGAAAATTATTATTGATGAACATATTCACCCGGTCGTGCGCATTCATGATGTGACAGATATTATCTTTGACGGTTCCAACTCACACCGTTATTTTGACATAATGGTTGAGTCAAGCAAAGGACATTACACCTTTGCCCATGACCATAACGCAAGACATTATATTGCCGAGATTGGTCTCAGCAATAAGGGCTCATTTCACACTGTTGCCAGGTCTGAAGCTGAGTTCTTTGGCAGTGACAGGCCATCCGGCATTTACAGCACGTCAGGCCTGTTTGGTGGTGGAATGATAAACAGGATGTTTCCGGTTGAAAATATATTTGATGCCCCTGTGTATGAAAAGATGAACAATGAACTGGCATCGGTAAAAAGAAAACAGGTACTTTCAATAGCTGTTATTAACATTAATATACATGGGGCCCCGGATTCAGACAACCCGCTCAACGACTTTATCAGGAGCATGTCAAAAAGTTTTAAGACATTTGGCTGC
Source organism: Thermodesulfovibrionia bacterium (assembly GCA_945788685.1). Taxonomy (GTDB): domain Bacteria; phylum Nitrospirota; class Thermodesulfovibrionia; order UBA6902; family UBA6902; genus CALZJD01. The sequence goes on from CALZMZ010000013.1 coordinate 12,534, forward strand.
AGGTCCGCATTGTTTGACAGGGAAGATAAAGATGCATTACATATTTCAGACACAACCATATTAAAAACGGCAGGGACGGTTTCAGAATCCATATATAATAATGTGGCAGGCAAGCATAAGAAAAAGGCCTTTCATCTGGTCCATTGCCATGACTGGTATTCGTCACAGGCCGGCATTGATGCAAGGAAGGAATTAAAACTGCCTTTTGTTCTTACTCTGCATTCCACGGAATTTGAGAGAACAAAAGCAGACAGGATGTCAGATCTTTCAAATAAGATAAGCGCGATCGAAAAAAAAGCTGTCAAGGCCGCTGATCTGGTTATCGTTCCCCGCTTGTCAACCCGGGAGCAGGTGACAGGTCGTTATAAGGCACGGCCTGACAAGGTCATCATCATTCCTGATGTTATTGGTGACGTGCATGACAGTCAGGCTGCTCACACGTCTCACGCTTCAGAGGCAAGGCAATGGTTTGGTATTCCGCATGACAGTCAGGTTGTGCTTTATTCAGGAGAAATGTCACATGCCGGCGGTGCAGACCTTCTCATGGAGGCACTGTCCACTGTCTGCCGGAACCACAGGTTGTCTTATTTTATTTTTGCAGGAGAGGGTCCTCTGAAAGGAGAACTTGAATCCAGGGCCCATCACATGGGTGTCAGCCAGAGATGCCGTTTTACCGGACATTTACCCAGGAAATCATTTGAGTCTGTTCTATTGACCTCAGACTTTGTAGTAATACCTGCCAGGACATGGCAGGATGAGGGACTTGCAAAGATGGCTATAGATTATGGCAAGCCTGTTCTGGCGACACACCAGTCAGGCGTTAACTGCATTGAGCACGGCAAAAACGGTCTTGTTACATTTGACAATCCCGGCTCTATTGTCTGGGGGGTGCAGGAACTGCTCCATAATCCATTGAAAGACAGTATGGTCCGTGCTGCTGTAAAAAGAAGCGCCGGACAGGCACCATCGCTGGAAAGTATTGCGGCCCGGCATTATATGTACTATGAGATCTTACTGAAAAACAAGAAAGGGAGCAGACGTGTCTAAAGGATATGTGGCATTTGTACTTCATGCGCATCTTCCATATGTGCGCCACCCCGAGTATGACTCGTTTCTTGAGGAACGGTGGTTTTTTGAGGCCATGACAGAGACATATATCCCGCTTGTTACATTCTTTGATAAGCTTGTCAAAGACAGGGTACGGTTCAGGACCACCATTTCAATTTCACCTTCTCTTCTTGCGATGATGGAAGACAGTCTGCTTCAGGAAAGGTATGAGGCCCACCTGTCAGGACTGATTGAACTGAGTAAAAAGGAGATGGACAGGACCAGCAGTGACCCGCATCTTCATCACCTTGCAGGAATGTATCACGGGCTCTTTAAAGGAGCGAGAGATGTGTATGTAAAAAAGTACAGGCGAAAAATTTCATCAGCCTTTCTGAAATACCAAAAGAAAGGCGTTGTAGAGCTGATTACATCATCTTCAACACATGCCATCCTCCCCCTTATCTCTTCACTGCCAAAAGCAGTTGTTGCACAGGTCCGTAATGGTCTGGATTATTTTGAAAGTGTTTTTGGTTTCAGGCCCGGGGGTATGTGGCTGCCTGAATGCGCTTATGACCGGGGACTTGATAACATACTCAGCAAAGAAGGAATAAATTATTTTTTTATGGAAGCTCACGGTGTTGAAAACGCGAGCATTTCACCATTTTATGGTTTACATGCTCCTGTCTTTACCCCGTCAGGTATTGCAGCATTCGGAAGGGACAGGGCAAGTACAAAGCAGGTCTGGTCTGCCAGGGAAGGATACCCGGGTGATCCTGATTACAGGGAGTTTTACCGTGATATCGGACATGATCTGGACCATGATTATATCCATCCCTATATTGCCGGGGACGTACGCGTTGATACAGGCATCAAGTATCACAGGATAACAGGCCGGTCAGGCTGGAAGGAATATTATCATCCTCAAATTGCACAGGAACGTGCATCGCAGCATGCCGGAGATTTTCTTTATAAAAGAATATCACATATTGAATACCTTGCATCTGCCATGGAGACGAAACCTGTTGTGGTCGCTCCTTTTGATGCAGAGCTTTTCGGGCACTGGTGGTTTGAAGGGCCGCAGTGGCTGGATTACGTTATCCGAAAGGCCGCATATGACCAGGATGTACTGGAGCTGACAACCCCTTCTGAATATCTGAGACACCACCCTGTTCACCAGACGGGAACACCGGCATCATCTACCTGGGGACATAAGGGATATTATGAGACATGGTTAAACAGTAAGACCGAGTGGATTTATCCTCAGCTTCATGAGTGTGCCCACAGGATGGAAAAGCTGGTGATGAAAAACGGAAAAGGCAGGGTTGCTGCACTGACCAAACGCGCTCTTAAGCAATGTATGAGGGAACTTTTACTTGCCCAGAGCTCGGACTGGCCTTTCATCATAAACAGCGGCACATCAGTGGAGTATGCTGAAAGAAGGGTTAAGGACCATGTGGCGAGATTTCATTTTCTGGCAAACGCGATAGACAAAAAGGACTTAAAATTAAAATACCTGTCTGCTATTGAACATATGGACAATATTTTTCCTGATATCGACTATAAGCTGTTCATGTAATTCTATCGATTAACAGTAGTTCAACTGTAGTTTAACTGTAGCTCAACATTGCTCAACAGTAGTTCAAAGGTTGCTTTAAAATTATTGTACATTGATCATAGAAGAAATAATAAAGCCTGCTTCCAATGATGCGCCATTGTTGAGCAACAGTTAAGTAACCGTTTATGTCAGATTTCTGTGCTGGTTACATAACAGATGTCGTATCTGTCAAATTTTCTTGCGCATGTATACACCAGTTTTTTCAGTCGCTTGAGTCGTCTTAGTGACCTGCAGTAGTGCAGGGAAAAATAGGACTTATACAGGACAAGGTACAGGAAAAGGTCCTTTTTCTCATGTACTCCAAATTCTCTTAACATACCCACTATCTCTTTGCTGGACAGCGTTTTCATTTTTCAAACTCCTGCTCAAATATATGCATATTCTATGCCCATGTAACTCTTTGTTAATAAAGAATTGATTTGCTGCATAATCTGTCACAATACTGTCATATTGACAAGGGCATGTCAATGCGTCCTTTGCCTGGTTTTTGTCAGGAAAAACAGATCATGAAAGCGATCACAAAAGCATAGAAATGTATGTTGGGGCGAATGGCCATTTGCACTGTAATGATGTTAGTAAAGAGGAGTAACGTGTCCTGTTATTTACAGAGTATTTATGGCATTAAAGCGGGATGGGTAAATACATAATCATTATGTTTTACAGGAGTGTGGCAGCCAAAACATTCCTGTACAAATGATTTATCTTTACCATACGGTTTTTGATCAAGGCCTTTCCATCTTGCAAACCCCCATCCTCCAGTTGATGCAAATTTTTCCGAGTCCTTTACCATAAACTCCGCATGGACAAATTCACCCGGAATGACCGCTTTTTGCCACTTTTCATGATTAGTGTCTTTCCACACGAGTTTTCCAAGTATGGAACCGTCAGGCCAGGGATTGGTCTTTCCCTCTCTTGCAGCCTTAATTGCAGTATCATTTCCAAGAATCGCCCTCAGCGTTTGATTATCATCCCTGTGGGACACACTGATAACAGGCCAGTCCTTATATCCGTCAGGCAGATTGATTCCATTGGGAGCTGGATGTACATTATCGTCTGCAAAAGAGTTTACATAAAAACAGAAAGTAAACACGGTAATCAGGAATATTAATCTTTTCATATTGCCTCCAGTTTAATTTTCTAAGGGTATGTCTTTTGTATATCAAATAAAGCATGATTTTGCAATGTAGAAAAAGACAGGGTATGGGTAATGGGTGATGGGTAACGGACAACGGACGACGGGCGACGACCGACGATCGATGGGTGATGGGTGATAGGTCTAGGAATTGGAACGACGAGATTCACGAATGGTTCTCAAATCTTAAAATAAATACGCCGCATCAATCCCCATCATATGGACGCTGCTTTTGTATGTGCCGTTTACACTGGTCAGTGGATTTGGTATAAGGGTATCATCGGGATTATCATCGAGCGTATTGTTCTTTTCTCTGTCTTCATACTTTTTATAAACATACAGCAGTCCAACCTCGATATTTCGAAACCTGATATCAGCGCCCAGAGAGAAATTATGTCCATCACTGTCAGGTACGGAAGGCTCAAACGTATCATCCGGTACCGGGCTTGGATCATAGGTGTATCCGGCATTAATATCAAACGTATCATTGAGCCGGTACTGTGCACCAAAACTTACAGGATATACGTCCTTCCAATCCCTTTGGAGCGTAATAGCAGTTTCAGTGGCTACAGGCTCGTCAAGGGCTATCTTCAGTTCGTCATATGCTGACCATCCCTCCCTTTTCACAGACACTTCAAATACGAATGAATCAATACCGCTGTACGCAATACCGGCAAATGTCTGGGAAGGAAGATTTACCATAGTCTCTGCCGATGTATCCGGGAAAAATGTTTCCAGTCCAAATCCTGACGGCACCTGATGCTCAACTTCTCCTTTAAATGTTGTCTTTATTTTGCTGCGATATGAAAACCCGAACGAAATATCTTCCGAAATATCTACGAGGAGACCGGCATTGTATCCAAATGCCGTGTCATCACCGGTCAGCTTCTGCTTGATATCAGGTGCGGAACCGACAGTAATATTCCTGTTCAATTCTGCATCAAACATCGAAATGCTGATTCCTCCGGCAATAAAGACCTGTGGAGTAACCCTGTAGGAAACAGCAGGATTGAAAGTGACCGTTATTAATTCCGAATGAGTGGCCAGATATCTTCCTTCCCATGCATCATCCCAGGTTGATGAGAGACCAAACTGTGAAAACACCCCGAGTCCTGCAGATACACTATCATTGATCCTGTAAACGGCAAATAATGTCGGGACATAATGGGAGGTATCTTTCAGATTGAATGTCTTGCCTGTAGCATCACTTCTGAATTTAACGGAACTTTTGAGATAATTTATGCCGAGCCTCACCTGGGGCTGCTCCAGTTTATTCATGAGTGCAGGATTGAAAAAGAGTGCAGAGGAATCATCATTATGGGCAATAACAGCTCCGCCCTGTGCTATGGATGCTGAACTATGGTTGTAAAGTGCAAAACCCGCAGACCAGACTTGCGGGGCCAGGGCAGTTATGAGAAGAGTTGACAGAATGATACATAAAGCAGGTTTTCGCATAATTCATCCTCCATGAAGTAATTAATGCGTAATGAGATCAGACATGCGTATGAATTTAATATCTCAATATTAGGGTCAGACCCTAATATATTCCCTTACAAATGTGTCAGGTATTATGCTGGATGGTTTTTAATTTAGTCAAGGGAAAGACAGGTAACGTATGACAGGTAATAGGTAATGGGTCATGGGTCATGGGAATGAGAACTACGTTGCAACTGCAGGGGCGTATTGCAATACGCCCGCTGCAATAAACATCAATAATTTACATCCTCTAAAAATAAGTATAATATGGATGTAGAAGCAGGACAGGGTATTAATAAAGGATCATTATTCATTTCAAAATTTACGTAAATAATATTTGATGACAACGACTGAAAAGATTGCTATTAATAATGATTTAACACTCAAGGTTGATATTGAAGAGACAGACGACAATATATTCCTGTCCCTTCAAATGAATAACCAGGGGAATTGCCGTCTTCATTGGGGATTAAGCAGGAAGATAAGTAAAATCTGGAAACTCCCGCCCAGCACGTCATGGCCTTCAGGCAGTATTGTTTTTGGAGATTCAGCAATCCAGACACCTTTTGAATTACATGAAAATGAAAGCCGGATTAAATTCAGTATGGAGAAATCAGCTGAATTCGGTGTTATGAACTTTGCCTTTTACTACCCTGATACAGACAGGTGGATCAATAATCACGGAAATAACTTTCATATCAGATTGCCGGTACCTGAAAAGGTTCGCACTGATACAGTAAACATACTTGAAGAGACTCTGTCAGGAGAAGTCCTGTATAAAGACAATTTTGAAATTGATGACGAAGGTGATGTATCTGTAGCTGTAACAGGAGAGAATAATGCATTCAGGATTTATTTTGTAACAGATATTCCCGGCAAACTGCTTTTGCACTGGGGCGGGGCATTTAAAAATCCCTTTGAGTGGAGACTGCCTTCGGAACATATGTTACCGCCGGATACAGTTGTGTATGATGACAGGGCTGTTCAGACTGCATTTATGTTTCAGGATAATGTAAACCGGTTGGAGCTGGAGTTTAATGAAGAAGCTGCTCCTCTTGGTATTCATTTTGTCCTTACGTTTGCTGATGAAGCAAGGTGGCTGAATGACAGGGGGCAGAACATTTATATACCTGTAGCAGAACTTCTTAAGAAAAACGCATACAAGGGAACTTCCGGCAATGCACATATTGCCAGGGATATAGTGCAGGCAGAAACAGGCCGGAACTCATGGACATTGATGCACCGCTTTAACCTCGGTCATGACCTGCTGGACAGGATTGAAAAGGATGAAGAGGGTCTTGCACTGATCTTTGTCTGGATGCGCTATTCTTTTTTGCGCCAGCTCGACTGGCAGCGCAATTATAATACAAAGCCGAAAGAGCTGAGCCATGCCCAGGACCGACTGACTCTGAAACTGGCAGATATGTACATTAATTTTCCTGACAGCAGGGAGATGATCAGTCTAATCATGAGCACCCTGGGCAGGGGTGGTGAAGGCCAGCGTATCAGGGATGAGATCCTCCAGATTATGCACCGTCATCATATCAAAGAGGTGGCAGGCCACTTTATGGAGGAATGGCACCAGAAGCTGCATAACAATACTACTCCTGATGATATTGTGATATGTGAGGCCTATCTCGAATTTTTAAAAAGTGACGGCAATCTTGATCTGTTCTATTCAACTCTTGAGGCAGGCGGAGTTACAAAGGATCGACTGGAGAAGTTTGAACGTCCAATCATAACCCATCCTGATTTCATACCACACCTGAAAGATGCACTCATCCATGATTTTGAAAACTATCTCAAGCTCCTGAAATCGGTCCATTCCGGGACTGATCTTGAAGGCGCTGCTGATGCAGCCGGATATCTGATGGATTATGAGATGAGGGAACATCTGAATTTTATTTTCCATTCCAGACATGATGCTTCGGTATCTTTAATAAAGAACTGACAGGGACAAATACCGGGTCCGGGAAATGATGTATCTGGATTTTGCTCTTGAAGCGTATTTGCGTGTTATTGTGGAACGAAATATTCATGATATTACAAATCATGATGATCTTGTTGAATTGATAGACCTCGTGCTTGAGAACCAGATATTTTCCTTCAGCAACTTTGAACTTTCGGTCTGTTCCGGTCACTGGAACCGCCTTAAGGGAACTGATCGTGAAGGTCATGACTGGGCACTTCATGCCAAATCTGTACTGGACAGGCTCGGAAGGGCGATAGCTGAACTGGGTGACCGTTACTATGGATTACTGCAGGACAATGCTCATTATCTCGGTGAGGCATTTTATGCGGAAAAATGGACGATCAATCTGTTCAGTGAAGAGATAGTCAGAGGAAGGCTGTCATTTGTTCTCTCCATTCTGATCCATCATCTTGACCCTGTTCTTCGCAAACGAGCTAACCTTGGAGACTGGCAGGTCATAAGTCCGGGACAGGCCAGCGGAGTGGTTGAGGTTGTGCAGTCCCTGGACTCTGTTCAGGACAGGACCTTTGAAAAGCCAACTATAATTATTGCTGACAGGGTCAGGGGGGATGAAGAACCCCCAACAGGACTTAGAGCAGTAATAACACCTGATCTGGTCGATCTGGTTGCTCATGTTGCGATAAGGGCCAGGAATGCAGGCATTCTTTTTGCTACATGTTATGACAGGGAAAAATTTGAAAAACTTAAAGGTATGAAGGGGCAGACAACAAGTTTAAGAATAAACCCCTCTGGTGATATTGAAACATATGATTCAGAAGAAGACTGGGACGTGCAGTCTGTTGTGTCCGGGGCCGAGGTAAGAAAGATAAAGAGTTTTTCGAAAAACGGATATGTCGTTTCTTCAGAAAAATTCAGTCATGATCTCGTAGGAGGCAAGTCTCTAAATCTTACCAGCCTGAAGGGTAAAGTACCGGACTGGATCCATCTTCCTGCTTCAGCGGCCATCCCCTTTGGAGTAGCAGAACAGGTTCTGGCTCTTGATATTAATAAAGACACATCCGGTCAGATTAAACAACTGTCAGCCCTTATCGAAGATAATCCGGAGGAAAACCTCGCAAAGATACGAAAACTGATGCTTGATCTTAATGAGCCGCCTGAGCTTGTTTCATCGCTGCGGATTGTCCTGGAAGATGCAGGTCTTGGCTGGCATGAAAACTGGGAAGATGTATGGATGTGCATCAAACGTGTCTGGGCTTCCAAATGGAATGATAGAGCCTTTGTTAGCCGCAGGAAACAGGGGATTGCCGATGATGACCTGTATATGGCCGTACTTATCCAGCAGGTCGTGAAGGCTGAATATGCATTTGTCATACATACCTCAGATCCGGTTACAGGTGACAGCGAAGAGCTTTATGCTGAAGTGGTTCCCGGACTCGGGGAAACACTTGTAGGGAATTATCCGGGAAAGGCCCTTGGTTTCAGTTCAGGCAAAAAGACGCCGGAACCAGGGATAATTTCATACCCAAGCAAAAGTATTGCATTGAGCGGAGGGGGTCTGATCTTCCGGTCAGACTCAAACGGTGAAGACCTCGCCGGGTATGCAGGAGCAGGACTGTATGACAGCGTGACAGTCGAGGAACCCAGAAAGATCCAGGTCAGCTATAATGATGAGCCTCTGGTATGGGATGAAAAATTCAGAAATGATATTCTGTCGGCCATAACCAATATAGGTATTTCAATTGAGCACCTCATGGGATCGCCCCAGGACATCGAAGGTGTTTATAGCAAGGGTAAGTATTATGTTGTCCAGACACGACCACAGATATAAAATAAAATTACGAATTACAAATTTCAAATTACAAATGACGAAAGACGAAAGACAGTGACGTGTGACTCGTAACGGGTAAAATAACCCATAACCTATGACCTATAACCTGAAACTGAGATGAAGAAAATCAGAATAGGAAACCAGACTGCTTTTTCAGCTTCAGACATAATGGATCCGTTTGAATATGCCGTGGAAAACGGGTTTGACGCATTTGAGTGGTTTCCTGATAAGCAGGACATAAACAAAGGCTGGGACGTTAATGATATAGACAGTCAGACCCGTTCTTATATCAGAACGGTTGCTGATAAACATGATATAGATCTTTCCGTGCATGCTTCTTTAGAGGCCGAGATGTGTAATGCTGACAAAATAGATGTAATGCTCTGTAATATCAACTTTGCACAGGAGATAGGGGCAACGCTTATCAATACGCATCTCTGTATAGAGAAAGGAATAAACTATTATGTGGATGCCATAACTCCTGTTGTGAGAGAGGCAGAGAAGGCGGGACTCAGTCTGGCAATTGAGAATACAGTATTTACAGTCCCGAAAGATTTCAACAGGTTGTTTGATATTATAAGACAGCGTAAGATTGCATCATCAGGAAAGTTTGGCATGTGTCTGGACCTCGGTCATGCCAACCTGTCCAGTTTCAGCCGGAATAATTTCCTGAAATTCCTCGATCTGCTTGATCCTGATGTTCCTATTATTCATATACATATGCATGAAAACTATGGTGACAACGACAGCCACCTTCCGCTCTTTACAGGACCTTCAGGAAAAAATATTTCAGGCATTGCTGGTTTTATTAAAAGAATGAATGGGCGGGGTTTCTCTGAATCAATAATTTTTGAGCAGTGGCCTGAACCACCGACTCTGCTGATTGAAGCAAGAGACAGGCTGTATAGTATGTGGAATGAGTAGGTAAGTATTCAGGAGCAAAGTGACAAAGGCCAGAGGAACAAAGTTTTAACAACAATACATGAAGAATTATTTTTTTCACTTTATTTCTTTGTCACTTTGTGCCTGATTAGTTATTAAACCAGGAGATATAATGAGACAACCTGAAAAAATGATCATTTATAATTTATTTCCTCTGCTGGCAGGCAAGACCGGCCAGTGGGAGAGCCATCTGAAAAGGGCTGCTGAAATGGGTTTTAACTGGGTATTTGTTAACCCGATCCAGTATACAGGTTTTTCGGGCAGTCTTTATTCCATAAAGGACTATTTTCAGATCAACCCTTTATTTGTAGATGAGGACAGCTCTGTAAGCCCGGGTGACCAGATAAAAGAAGTCAATAAACGTGCAGAAGAACTGGGGATGAAAATGATGATAGACCTCGTAATCAATCATTGTGCGGTTGACTCTGAATTGTTGGTTGAACATCCTCAATGGTTTGAATGGAGAAAAAAGGAGAAGGTTACCCATCCTTTTGCACTTGAAAACGGCAAGAAAGTTGTCTGGGGAGACCTTGCAAAGTTTGATCACAGGAACACCAGAGACAAGGAGGGAATGTTCCGGTTTTTCCTCAGTGTGGTGGAATTTCTTATAGATCTCGGGTATCACGGCTTTCGATGTGATGCAGCATACCAGCTTCCAAAAAGCCTTTGGGAAAGGCTTATTAAGGAGACCAGAGCAAAATATCCGGATACCATTTTTTTTGCAGAAACACTTGGCTGCTCATCTGACCAGACAAGGAAAACTGCGAGCGCCGGATTTGATTATATTTTTAACAGCTCCAAATGGTGGGATTTTCGCGGGACATGGCTGATGGAGCAGTATAACCTCACAAGAGATATTGCGCCGTCAATCAGCTTTCCTGAAAGCCATGACACAGTGAGGCTCAATGAAGAACTGAACGGCAACATCGAAGGTCTGAAGCAGCGCTATCTTTTTACCGCGCTTTTTTCAGCCGGTACAATGATGCCTTCAGGGTTTGAGTTTGGTTTCCGCAAGAGGATGCATGTTGTAAAGACCAGGCCCGGTGACTGGGAGGAGACGGATATTGATCTTACTTCCTTTATCAGGAACGTGAATAATATAAAAGAAAAGTATACGGTGTTTCACGAAGAGTCGCCAGCTGAGATTCTCCAATGTGACAATCCCAATGTACTTCTCTTCTGGAAGGCATCAACCCATTCGCAGGATGAAGCGCTTCTTATTCTGAATAAAGATATATATCACCACCAGAGTTTTTATGCTAAGAGGTTATCTAACCTCATGCAGTCAAAGGCCCAGTTGACTGATGTGTCTCCGGAACAAACAATGGATTATATTCCCGAGCCATTTTCCTATGACCTCAGGCCGGGCCAGGGGATTGTGCTTGTTACTGCAAGGGATGCTGTCACTGAAGACTGAGATGCCTGGCGTGACACCTTTATATAATTTGCTTATCATCGCTGACTCTACTGACAAAGTGAGTATTTGCATAGCTGTGGAAAATGAGGATTTACGATTGAAAGTGTTAATGCAGACATCAGAGAGGCGTGGCTGAATCATAATGTCTTGCATAAAACTAATTTGCAATGCAAAAATTAATAACAGCGAAAAAGATTCCTGCTGTCACACATTCTAATGCATGGACCTGTTATAAAATCTTTTCATTCTATTGTCGAGGCGCTTCAATTGTCAAGAATTGTGTTTTATATATCAGGTGTGTAATAACATTTTTTTTACGAATGAAGTCCAGACGAGTACGGTCAACTCGAAACCCTACTACATCATCCTCGTATTTATAGGGTTTTATCTCTAATTGAGGATTGCCGGTTAATCTAGAATAAATCTTGCCCTCATGAGCAATAATAGTAATCTTAAGTCCATCAATCGGTGGATCGTAAACACCGATAATTTCAGCAATGACATCTTCTGACAACACTGGGTTTTTGCGGATAAAAATAACGTTATCAACCTGGGTCTCAAGGGGAATTGAAATCGATTCAATGTCCCCATTATCATTTATTAAAAAGCGGATCTTCAGCCATAGATCAAAATCAGATAAATGCCATTCAAATACGTTGTAGTGGTAATGACTCAACTCTGACCATTCCAGACTTCCTACAGTGCATGCCTGAAGCTTTTCGCCTTCCAGTTTGACTTCGAAGTCCGGATAGCCATCTGCTTCATACGTGCCTGTATAGATTTCTAAAGGATGCGTAGGGGGGGCTTCTTCAATACGTTCCTCGGCTGCCGTTTGCTTGCCTTTTGCCTCAGCCGCAATAATCGGGTCCAATATGTTATGAAATTTTGTATTCCAGTGCTTCTCCGGCAGGTCCAGAGCTCGATCAATGGCTTCATATAAAAGTAGTTCGCACAATGGCAGCGCTGCAATATTTGTCAAAGCTGCAGCAGCGATCTTCTCCTGAGCAATAAAACCAATGATCAGGCTGTGCCCCTCGACACCGCCACTGTGGTGGATAAGGGTATATCCTCGGTAAGGCTCTATAAACCAGCCCAACCCATATGTAATAATCGCATTCCCCATTAAGGCTTCCCTGATTCCGCCCCTCGGAATAATTGTCTGGGGCAGGTGCATCTGCTTGAGATTGTCAGGAGAAACAAGCTGTACATCTGCAGCCCGACCATCGTTTACATGAACCTTGAGCCATTGAGTAAGATCTGCAAGTGTGGAGAACAACGACCCTGCAGCACCCGGTGCCAATTCAGTGTGTTGGCCAAACGGCATACGGACTAGTCCTTTTGCTCCCCCTACATCATCCCGGTCTACTCGGTAACCTATCGCATTAAATAGACCTTCTCCTGGAGGTTCCGGCACGAAGTTTGATGCATCCATACCGAGTGGGGACAAAATTCTCTCTTGCATAAAATCTTCCCAATGTTTTTTCGCAATCTTTTCAACTAAATATCCGGTTGCATAATACATCAAATTGTTATACTGGAATTTTTCGCGGAATGTAGCACTGAATTTCAGGTGCCTCATACGTTTGATAAATTCAGCACGTGACACGTCCAGCCGCCATGCTGAGAAATCGTGCCGGGGCATGCCGGAGCGGTGACTTAACATATCCCGAACCGTCAGATGCTGTGTAACATAATGGTCATCCAGGATGAATTCCGGCATATACTCTCGTACGGGTTTGTCCCATTCTAGTTTCCCTTCATCTACAAGCAGGGCAGCACTCATTGCTGTAAATGATTTTGTAACTGAAGCTGCAGGGAATCGCGTATCTTCTGTCATCGGAAGATGATCATCGACGTCACGTAATCCATAGGCACCTTTGTGAAGCACCTCATTGCCTTTAACAATCACAACGGCTGTACCGGGACAGTGCCATGAATCCATGGCACTTTTAATATACTGGTCGAATTTATCTAAGCGCATCATCAATCTCTCCTCCTATCACCGCTGGTTTGATTTTACTTCACAGACTTGTTATCCAATTTCTTTTTGATATTTAATCATGTTATATCCTGAATCGATCTGGTTATGAACTCTTCTTTTCTCCTGAAATCCGCACGCAAGGTACATTCGCTGAGCTGGAAGGAAAAAAGGATTTTCACTAGTCGAAGCTAATGCTGTTTTAATCCCCTCGGATTGAAATATTCTTAAAATTTCACAAATCTGTTGCTTGCCGAAACCATTTCTCCGGAATCTTGGCAATATGCAGTTATGTCCAATAATTCCATATTCCAATCCCTGTCTCGGATCAAAAGATCCAAATCCGACTAACTTATCGTCTGACCAGCTTAAGAACACACAACTTCCAACTGTCTCCGGATGTTCAAATGCATCTCTATCAAACTGATGCCATTTATGTACTTCCGGTTCCCAATATAAAGGATCGGAATTTATGAGTTCTTCATAGCTATCCCATAATAAAGAAGCCAGTATTCCTGGTTCATTCTTATTAATCGATGTGAACTGGATCTTCATTATTATGAATAGAATTGATTATCGAACTCATTGCAATGAGAACCAAACAGCTAACTCCTGCCGTTATTCAAGACTGATATTGAGATATTATTCTACTCTATGACAATGATTTTGCCATATAATATTCGTCAACATAAGAACCATTAACGAAAAGTGCGTGTTCCTTTTTGCCCTCAATCTCAAATCCCATTTTCCTGAATAATGCAAGCGCTTTATTATTATTGGTCATCGTAGATAGTTCTAAACGGTAAATTTTATTTTGATAAGCCCATTTTTCTATTTCCTTAAATAACAGGGTGTCGATACCCTGCCCTGTATAAGATTTAATTATACCTATTACCAAATTGACATTGTGTCTATTTCTTTTAAATATTCCCCCGAATGCCTTAAGATACCCAATCAATTTCCCATTATCTTCTGCTACATATATTATTCCATTGTCGGTTGATAAAAGATATTTTATTTCATGTTTTTGATCGCTGACAGATGTCACTCTTTCATCAGGTTCCACCAATACAAACCGTGTTTCTTTCTCTATTTTTTACGAAGCTCTAAAAACTTCTTAGCGTCACTCTTTCTTATTTGTCTTATTATCATTTATCAATAACTATTTAATACGTTTTGCAATGATAAAGTCTTGATCTGGTATGCCGATTCTGTCCCAGTCGCTGTAATGGATTGGTTCTATTATATTGAATCCGCAGTTATCGTAAATCTTTCTAACAAATGTCTCGCTCTGTGCGATACCTTCTTCAGGATTTTCCGGATCAAACGTATAACATTCACCAATACTATGAGTAAAGTTGAAACTGGCTGTTCCTTTTCTGACTCCTTCTGCCGTTTTACTGTTTATTAAATAATAACTGGCATAGAATGTCCCGGTAGGCTTGATTACCCGGGATAATTCGTTTATATAGTACTTCATTTCGTGATCTACCATATGAGTAAATAGAGAATGTGCATACACAATATCAAACATGTTCTCAGAATATGGCAGTGTCATCTCTTTCAGTTGGTATTTTCCATTTGGATTATACAATTTCTTTTTCACATCGACATGAGCAAAATGAAAATCAGGAAATGAAACTGAGATATTTTTTTTACACCAGTCGATATGTTCGGGACAAATATCAAATCCATAGTATTTACCAGCATCACTTAAAAAATGCAGTAACAGTAGCGCGACCCTTCCGCATCCACAACCCGCATCTAATATGGTTTGTGAAGGGGAGATATTTGCATATTCTTTAAGTATATTGAAAGTCTGCTGTCCACTTTTGGTAAATACGTCCGCGTCTTTAAATGGTCCGACCCATGTTCGGATACTTTCAGGAGGAATGAGATTGTTGCTCATCTTGTTCTTTATTTATTAGTTGAAGTCAGCGGCTGGCCAAAAAGTTGGCCGCGTCAGCCCTGCCGCGCTTCTTCCAGTCCGCAGAACTGTTTTGTTATGCCTTTATTTATTTGAACTTGCTCTCACCTACCGAAATTGAGCTCTTATTCTGCCTGCTGACACACCCATGGCTATTGCCTGCACTGCACCAATTTCTTCATCGGTAAGTCCATTTTCTTTGGCAACTCCAAAGAAATGTTACATTCATGGGTAGCATCCAGCGATGAACGATGCTGCCAATTGGATCATAACAGTTGTTTTCTGATCTAATATTTCATTATTAGCTGTTGACTCAAAGAATTCTTCGTATTTTTGTTTCTGCTTCTCCGGTAACAATGGTTCTCCTTTCATTTGTTCTGGCATAACGTATATCATTATAAATTTGTCATAAAGGGGTAATGGAATGAAAAAACCATCACTATCAGAGTTAAATTAAATTCTACGTTCAAAGATCCTAACACAGGACAAGTATATCTCAACTTTATAATTAGAACAAGAATAAAGTGTACAAAAAAATGTACAATTCACTAGAACTCTGTATTGATTTACAATGGAAATATTCAGTGATGAAGACCCGCCTTGGATTGAGGATTATTAGATAATAGTTACGATTCCAGTATCACTCAAAAACTGATGCTATATATGAGTCAATCAGCACTTCAATTTTACGAGGGATTAGACGATTTGAGGTTATTTTAAAGTGATGAGCAACGTAACCTGAAAGAGACGCTGGATCAATCAAGTCTGACAAGATGTACCTTCTTTAACAGAATGTGCAGTGATACGGGCGGCATGAGAGTTGTCAGGAATGCTATTACGATGAGAATCGAAAAATAGATATTGTCAATGATTCCCATCTGAAGTCCGATGGATGCGATGATAAGTTCAACAGCCCCCCTCCCGTTCATTGCAGCGCCGATGACCATTGCTTCGCCTCTCTTCATTTTTCCAACGATAGCGCCTGCTCCGGAGCCGACAAGTTTTCCCGTAACAGCGGCAATGAGCAGAATGGACAGGGGCAGAAAATGGGTTGTGAGAACAGAGAAATCAATATGAAAGGAGAGGCTGACAAAAAATATGGGGCCGAGAAAGCCGTATGTTATGGAAACAAACCGGTCATTTATTTTCTGAAACAGCTCTTTGCTCACGATGCCTTCACGTACGAACAGCCCTGCCATGTAAGCACCCAGGATGATATGCAGCCCTGCCATCTCTGCCAGTACTCCAAATATCAGGGCCATGATAAGGGCGAAGGTAAACCCCTTTGCCTCACGGGATGAAAAATATTTGCTGAATTTCGGATAAAGCAGCATTCCAATTAAATGAGATATGCCAAAGAAAGCCGCCACCTTAAGCATCTGGATAAGGAGATGGGTGCCGATTAATGAATTGTCTCCTGAAGCAAGGTCTATGATGATAGTAAAGAGTGCCAGAGAGAGAATGTCATCAATGATGGAGGCACCGATAATAACCGGGGTGACTCTAAACCTGGTCATTTTCATATCGGTAAGCACTCTTGCGTTGACAGCTATGGCAGTAATGGAAAGGGCCATACCGATAAAAAGGGCCTGGATAAGGGAAAGATCAAGAAAGTAGCATGCTCCGAGACCCAAACTAAATGGCAGTATAAAACCTCCAAAAGCCACAAACAATGACGGTTTTGTCATCCGCTTTAATTCAAAAGGATTTGTTTCCAGTCCGGCATAAAACATCAAGAAGAAGATCCCCAGCTCTGACAGGACATGCAGGGTCTCATCCGGATGTATAATGCCCAGCACAGGCGGCCCGAATATGAATCCGGCCAGAAGCTCTCCTATTACCGGGGGTTGTCTGATTGTGCGAAAGAGAACGCCAGTAGTCCAGATAATTACCATGACCATAAGCAGGTTTATGATAGAATTATTTGCTGATATGACCTCCTGAAAGGAATCTATTATTAGCTCTATTATCATAAGAGTTTCATATCATGGATTGACTGTGATAACAAGCAAGGTTGGAGGCTGGTAAAGAAAACAGGCTTATCAGAAATAGTGTGAATGACTATGTTTTTCCGTCATTCCCGCAGTTTTTAAGCGGGAATTCAGAGATTTGATGAAGAATGTCATGGATTGATTTGTATGATCAAATTTGTGAGAACTCTGGATTCCCGATCAACAGACCTCGGGAATGACTGACTAAACCATGTCGTATATGCTGAACCATAACGAACATAAAAGCCAATGACAGGCAATACCTTTTATGTGGTTTACTTTTCCCTGATGTAATCGTAGACATTCATGTAGTGCCGACCAGGATGGTTCCATGAGAAATCATATTTCATGCCGTTTTCCATCAGCTCCCTGTAATATTCGGGGTACGAGTACCACATGCCAATAGCGCGATGCAGAGCAGATTCCAGTCCTTCATTATTGAAATTATGAAAGACATAACCGGTCCGTTCATTAAAGGGTCTCTGGGCATGGTCCGCATCAAAAACAGTGTCTCTTAATCCACCCGTGTCCCTTACCACCGGTATTGTCCCGTATTTCATGGCGATAAGCTGTGTCAAACCACAGGGTTCAAACAGGCTTGGAACTATAATCATGTCAGAACCGGCATAAATAAGGTGAGACAGTTCTTCATCGAAGCCGATCTCAAGATGACAGTCAGGATTGTCATTGAACTGATGCTTCAGGTTCCAGAAATAGCTGCTTATCTCATGGTCGGGGCTTGACCCTAACAGCACGAACTGGCATCCATGATCCAGGGCAAAAAAGATGGCATGTTTGATCAGGTGTACCCCTTTCTGGTGGTCCAGCCTTCCGATATAAGCGATTATCGGTTTGTATTCATTTCTTAACAGGAGTCTGTGGCGCAGCACTTCCTTGTTTCCATATTTTATGTCCAGATTTTCAGGACCATATTTATAAGGGATGTGACGGTCAGTTTCAGGATTCCAGATGTCATAGTCAATACCGTTCAGTATGCCCCCGAATTTGCCCTGATGCACATGCAATGTGTGACCGAGACCATACCCTTCATCTGTGTACTTGATCTCCCCCGCATATGTAGGAGAGACAGTCGTCACAAAATTGGAATAAACGATTCCGCTTTTCATCAGGTTTAATGCGAAGGGATCAATGTTGTCCCGCATGCGGTCGAAGTGAAAATAATGGCCTGAATTATTAAGCCCTGTTTCCCGCAGAATATACTCGCCTACAAGGCCCTGGTGTTTGAGGTTATGCAGTGTATAGCATACGCGGGGGTGGCTCATACCGATATGTTTGTAAATATCATACAGGAGTACAGGAACGATTCCTGTCTGCCAGTCGTGGCAATGAACTATGTCCGGGTTTTTGCCGGATTTCAGCATGAATTCCATCGCTGCCCTGCAGAAAAAGACATATCTCTCAGGATCATCATGATGTCCGTAAAAAACTCCCCGGTTAAAAAAGTTCTTACTGTGATGGGCGTCTATGAAATAACATTTGCGTCCATGGACAAATCCGAAATAAACCGTGCAGTGGACCCACTGGTCATAATAAGGGACAACAAGATCAGAATAGGATTCCTGAAGTCCATAAATCTGGTCATACCGCATACAGTCATATTTGGGGAGAATAATCTCGACATCATTGCCCCTGATTTCCAGTTCACGGCTCAGGCCGTACACCACGTCGGCAAGACCGCCGACCTTGGCTACAGGCGCGCATTCTGATGCTATCATCATAATGTACATAATCTTATCCTGGCTCTGCCGTCAAACCGACAGATATTCTTTCCGGCATATGGTGACCCGCATAAAATAATCAACCTTCTGACTAAAGTCAACTCCAGCCCGGATTATTCACACGGCCAGGGGAGGCTCACCTCCCTGGCCGTGTGAATAATCCGGGCCAGGTGAGGACAGTGAAAAAAATCTGTACGAAAGATTTGACTATTAATAAAAAAAGTTATGAGATAATATATCACATATGAGAACAGGGTGTATCCATTAAAATGCGGGGTATCATAACAGGGATTTTGAGAGCCGGAGTTCCGGGGCACAATTTTTAATGTAATTATTAAATTTTGGATTATAATATAAGAATAAAATTATTTACACATACTTTCTATGGTCCACAAAAAAATGAAAAGACCTGCAAAAAAAAGACCTGTCAGAAAGGCAGCTGACAGGCCCAGACTGCAGAAAAAAAGTGTTGATATAAAAAAGATCAAGAAGTCCCGCGTGATAAGGCAGGACCTCCCTTCAGCATATAACATGGATACTATTGTAATCATGCCGGTAAATGTTGAGAAGAATTTTATTTACTGGGAAGTGACCGGGAAGCTTCTTAAAGAGCAGGGGGCGGGCAGGGGGCCTGTAAAGCTTATGGTCAAAATATATGAAACGGACACTGATAAAGAGGTTTATTCTTTTACGGTCAATGAAAAAGTGGGCAAACACTATATGCACAGCCCTGTTCCTGTAACAAGCCTTTTTGCGGAGATCGGGACAGTGAGAGGAAAGACATTTACTTCCCTTATGAAATCAAATCCGGTATCACTGACTGCCGTTTCTGCCAGGACGGCAGATCATGAAGTATGGATAAGAAGGATAAAAGATTCTGCAGAGGCATTTCATGTCTCTGACATTGAGGTAACAAGAATATCAAAATATAATCCATTTCTGCATAAGCACTTCCATGAACTGCAGGATGTATTTGAATCTCCTTTTTCAAGCAGCACACTCCTGCGCCAGCGAAGCTAGAAAGACCCTTGTTGATATTAAAAATATATTGCGGTGATCGATCTCCATGATTAAACAGAATATTGAGGGGTTATGGCTTCCTCTCTTACACGCACACCTTCCGTTTGTTAAACACCCGGAACATGAATATTTCCTTGAGGAGCAGTGGCTGTTTGAGGCGATTTCCGAATCATACATACCGTTGCTGATGAATATGAAAAAGCTGGTTGACGAAAGGATCGATTTCCGCCTGACAATTTCATTAAGCCCCCCTTTACTTGAGATGATGTCTGACGAACATCTCATGGACAAATATATGGTGTATCTGGACAGACTGATCAATCTCTCCACAAAGGAGTTAAAGAGACTGAAAGATGACGTTGCATTCAGGTCTCTTGCAGGATTCTATAAAAACAGATATGCTGAGATCAAGGCGTTTTATATAGAGTTTCTGAATCGGAATATTGTGTCAGGCTTTACGTATTTTGATAAGCTGGGTAATATCGAAATCATAACGAGCTGTGCTACCCATGGATTCCTCCCCCTGCTCAGCGTTAATCCCCGTTCAGTGGAGGCCCAGATCCGCATTGCTGTTGATTCTCATTACAAATTCTTCGGGCAATACACTAAAGGTATCTGGCTTCCGGAATGTGCTTATTACGAAGGTCTGGACAGGCTTCTTGACAAATACGGCATAAGGTTTTTCTTCCTCGATTCCCACGGATTAATGCACGGTTCGCCCGCTCCCAGGTATGGAGTGCATGCCCCGGTTTATACAGATAGCGGTGTTGCTGCCTTTGGACGGGACATGCAGTCATCAATGCAGGTCTGGAGTGCTGAAGAGGGGTATCCCGGTGACTGTCATTATCGTGACTTTTACAGGGATATTGGTTTCGACCTGGATTTTGATTATATCAGGCCTTATATAAGCCCGGACGGTAACAGGGTATTTACCGGTATAAAATACCACAGGATAACAGGCAAGGGGGAGCACAAAGAGCCTTATGATCCTGTGATGGCAATGGACACTGCAAAGATGCATGCCCGGCATTTCTGTACTGAAAGGATAAAACAGATACAGTCTCTGGGAGTGCTTATGGACAGACATCCTGTTGTTGTGTCTCCCTATGATGCTGAGCTCTTTGGTCACTGGTGGTTTGAGGGCCCTGATTTTCTTTATTATGTTTTTCGGGAAATTAATCGTCATAAGGATATCAAGGCCTGTACGCCTTCTGAGTATTTAAAATATAGTCACCGGAACCAGGTTATTACTCCATGTCCCACATCATGGGGTGATAAAGGGTACTATGATGCCTGGTTGAATAAAGATACTGACTGGATGTACAGGCACTTGCACCAAATGGCTGAAAAAATGGAGGATCTTGCCGGCAAGTATTTTCATGAGTCAGATGAAATTAATGTGAGATGCCTGAAGCAGCTTTCACGGGAACTGCTGCTGGCCCAGAGCAGTGACTGGGCCTTTTTAATCACTACAGACACGGCAAAAGAATATTCAATGAGACGGTTGAATGAACATATCACAAATTTCAATACACTTTATGAGGCACTTGAGTCAGGTACAGTGGACCTGGTTCTGCTTGAAGTCATGGAGAAGAAAAATTCGATATTTGAGGATATTGACTTCAGGATTTATTCACATATGGATAATCCATGATCGGGTACTGTTGCGGATCTCTGCGAGGAGTCGATACGACCGGAATGACAGATCAATCAGGATGACAGATATTATTATGGCTCACCGAGCATGTCCCAGGCCAGAACTGTTTTATCGGTTTTAGCCACCTTTTCCCGAACGGGTTTTTTTACAGTCTTCTTTTTACCTGATTTTTTTCTTACAGGCCTTAATATTACTGCTCCAAGGGGAGGGATGCTGAGGTTTAACGAAAACTGCTTTCCCTCCCAGGGCACAGGTTCTGCCAGGACTTTTCCATAGTTGCCGATGTTGCTTCCCCAGTATCTTTCAGAATCGCTGTTAAGCATTTCTTCATAATAGCCTCCGTTTTGTATGGCAACCTTGTAATTATGTCTTGGGACAGGAGTGAAGTTTAAAACAAAAACAAGAGTTTTTCCAGTGTTTCTGGATTTTCTGATAAAAGATATTATGCTGTTTTCATAATCATCAAAATTTATCCATTCAAAACCCTCATGTGAAAAATCATTGTCATATAACGCGGGCTCGCTTTTATAAAGGTGGTTCAGGTCTCTTATCCAGTTCTGTATTCCCGCATGAGCAGGATAATTCAGGAGATACCATTCGAGGTTTTCATCATGGTTCCATTCCTTCCACTGTCCGATTTCTCCACCCATGAAGATCAATTTTTTACCGGGATGGCCATACATATAGGCAAAAAGAACCCTGAGATTCGCACATTTCTGCCACTCGTCACCTGGCATTTTCCCGACAAGTGATTTTTTCTCATGCACAACCTCGTCGTGGGAAAGGGGCAGTACAAAATTTTCTGAAAAGGCATACCATATACTGAATGTAAGCTGGTCGTGATGGTATTTCTTATGAACTGGTTTTATAGATACATATTTCAATGTATCGTGCATCCATCCCATGTTCCATTTCATGCCAAATCCAAGTCCGCCCAGATGCGTGGGTTTTGTTACCATGGGCCATGCCGTAGACTCCTCAGCTATAGTCTGTACATCAGGATAGCCTGAATAAACCGCTTCATTAAGCCGTTTGAGAAAACTAATGGCTTCAAGGTTTTCATTCCCGCCATATTCATTAGGTTCCCATTCACCCCGTTTTCTTGCATAGTCAAGATACAGCATTGAAGCAACAGCATCTACCCTTAATCCATCGATATGGTATTTTTCAATCCAGTACAATGCACTGCTGATGAGAAAGTTTCTTACTTCACTTCTGCCATAGTTGAAAATATAACTTTTCCACTCAGGATGATAGCCTTTTTTGGGATCCTGATGTTCGTACAGATAGGTTCCGTCAAAGTATGACAGTCCATGCTGGTCAGAAGGAAAATGAGAGGGGACCCAGTCAAGTATTACGCCTATGTTTTTTTGATGCAGATGATCAATAAGATACATCAAGTCCTGTGGTGTTCCATATCTGCTTGTTGGAGCGAAAAAACCGGTACACTGGTATCCCCATGAACCATAGAAGGGGTGTTCCATGATGGGCATGAGTTCAATATGGGTAAAACCCATATTTTTTACATAATCTGCAAGTTCATACGCTATTTCTCTGTATGTCATGCGATTTTTTTTATTGTCCGGATGATTGCGCCATGACCCAATATGTACTTCATAAATGGATATGGCCGAATCAAGTGTATTGATTTTCTGCCTTTTTGACATCCAGTTACTGTCATTCCATGTGTAATCCAGGTCCCAGACAACTGAGGCTGTTTTCGGGGCCCGCTCCCAGTGATACGCAAAGGGATCTCCCTTGTCTACACTGTATTTATTAAACCTGGAAACTATATGGTATTTATAGATGTCGCCCTTTATTATTCCCGGAATAAAGCATTCCCAAATGCCTGAATCATCTCCCCTAAGGCAGAGTTTGTGAGTATCACTGTTCCATCCATTAAAGTCGCCCTGAATGGAAACCTGTCTGGCATTTGGGGCCCAGACAGCAAAATAGCGGCCTTTTTTCCCGTTAATTACAGCAGGGTGGGAACCCAGTTTATCATATAGTCTGAAGTGGTTGCCTTCTTTAAACAGATATATATCATGATCCGAAAAGAGGCTTATGTCAGACTTTACAGTTTTCTTCATATACGTATATATACTTAACCTTTATACTATGATTCTAAAGGTGACAGCTGTTTCATCCGTAGATAATATTATAATTTATCACAAAAAGATACTTGAAAACGTGGATACGTAATATAAATATTTATTTGGACTGAAAACAGATGCAAAGTGTAGATTCAGTAATTGATAATGTAAAAAATCTGCCGTCCCTGCCTGCGATAGCGCTAAGAATAATTCAGGAGATCAAAAAAGACAAGATTTCCAATAACTCACTGGCCGAGATAATTTCATATGATCCTGCATTAACAACCAAGATTCTTAAGATCGCCAACTCCTCTTTTTACGCTATCTCCAGCGGGGTTGAATCCATTGACAGGGCAGTCCAGATTCTTGGACAGGAAGCACTGAAAAACATTGCGCTCTCGTTTGTAATCGTAAAGGGTCTTAAGAGAAACAATGTAGACAATTTTGACCATGAATTCTTCTGGAAGAGGTCAATTACTGCAGCAGTGAGTGCTGAAATGCTTGCATCCAGATTAAATGGAAAACGGGAAGATACGTTTGTAATTCCCCTTTTGATGGACATCGGTGCACTTGTGATGTACATGATTAATCCCCATGAATATTTCAAGGTCTTTGATGAGAAAAGGGTGTCTGGCTTAACAACTGTTGAGGCGGAAAAAAAATTATTAGGTTATGACCATCAGGAGCTTGGCAGCAGCATATTGATGAAATGGAAAATACCGGACAACATCTCCCAGCCAATAGCCTATCATCATGACCCTGAGAACTGTCCTCCGGATATAAAGGACGTGGTAGAAATCCTGCAATTGGCTGATATAGCATCGTCTGTATACCATAGCAGCAACAGCACACAGAAAATGGGTCAATTCAGGAAATTATTAAAAGAGAAACTGAAGATCAGTGATGAAGAAGTAGGTGATTTTATCGATGGAATCGCAGAAAAGACAATAGAGGTACTGGGTACTTTTGAGATCGATCCGGGAGATATGAAGCCGTACTCGCAAATACTTGAAGAAGCCAACACAGAGCTCGGTAAGATGAATCTTTCATACGAGCAGCTGGTAATGGAATTAAAACAGGAAAAAAACAAAGTGGAAATTCTTGCCAGGGACCTGAAGGGTGCAAATGACAAACTTAGGGGCCTGGCTTTTGAAGACGGGCTTACACAGCTTTTTAATCACAGATATTTTCAGGACCACCTGGAACGTGAGATTAGCAGGATTGACAGGTATTCCCATCTCCTGTCGCTCATAATGATTGATATTGATCACTTTAAAACGTTCAATGATACATATGGACATCAACAGGGTGACACCGTGTTGAGGGCGGTTGCCGAAGTATTAAATAACTCAATAAGGAGACCTGACATTGCGGCAAGGTACGGAGGAGAGGAGTTTGCGATCATACTTCCCGAGACAAACCTGAAAGGCGCCCTTGTTCTGGCAGAAAGAATAAGGCAGTTTGTTGAAGATCTGGAAATAAAGATTGATAATCAGGCCCTGAAAGTAACAATAAGTCTTGGCATTACCTTCTATGATCCAGCAAAGGGGAGGAAAAAGAAGGAAGAAATAATCGAGTCTGCTGACAAGGCACTGTATAACTCCAAAAACACAGGCAGAAACAAGCTGAGCATAGCCCAGTAAGCAGGATTATAACGTGTCGTAATCACAAAAAGCATTACATTAACTGTACACAATTCCCTGACTCAGTCCTGAGCAATGACAAATCTCAAAGCCCCAATATCAAATCAAATCCAAATGTAGAAATGTCAAAACAAACTGCACACCAGTACATCCTGAAGTAAAACACATTTTATTGTCAGGAAGTAATCCTGGTCACCTCTATTAAAAGCTATATTTTGATATTGTGATTTTGACATTCATTTAGCATTTGAGCTTTGAGATTTGTCATTTGGATTGTTATATATATTTTTCACGAAAAATGTTTAATTCCTGCTATGATTATATTATCTTTTCCAACGATTAAACAGCTTTAATTTGTCTGAAATCAGATAATAAACTTTACTGTAAGGAGGAAGTCTATGCCCAGACGTGACGACATCAAAAAGGTGATGATCATCGGTTCAGGACCAATAGTAATAGGTCAGGCTTGTGAGTTTGACTATTCAGGGACACAGGCCTGCAAGGCCCTGAGAAATCTGGGGTATGAGATAGTCCTCGTCAACTCCAATCCGGCCACCATCATGACCGATCCGGGCATAGCTGACGTTACATATATTGAGCCCCTTACCCTTGAATACATGACCGATATCATCGAAAAGGAGCGTCCCGATGCGTTGCTTCCCAATCTTGGAGGCCAGACAGGACTGAACCTTTCATCAGAGCTTGCCAAAACAGGAGTGCTCGATAAATACGGCGTAAAGGTGATAGGTGTCAATATTGATGCCATTAAGAGAGGTGAAGACCGCCAGGAATTTAAAGATACTATGGAGCGTCTGGGCATTGAAATGCCAAAGAGCGAAATTGCTGAATCAGTCGAAGAAGCGGAAAAGATTGTTGAGGAACTGGGCTTCCCGGTTGTGATCAGGCCTGCCTATACCATGGGCGGTACCGGAGGAGGCCACGTCTATAACCTCGAAGAACTGCGGACCGTAGTTAACCGGGGGTTATCTGTCAGTCTTGTGCATCAGGTGCTAGTTGAAGAGTCAGTGATTGGCTGGGAAGAGCTGGAGCTGGAGGTTGTACGTGATGCAAAGAACCAGAAAATAACCGTCTGCTTTATAGAAAACGTCGATGCCATGGGAGTGCATACCGGTGATTCCTATTGCACAGCGCCCATGCTGACCATTTCACCTGAACTGCAGGAGCGTCTGCAGAAATATTCCTACGATATCGTCGATGCGATTGAGGTTATCGGCGGCACCAATGTTCAGTTTGCCCATAATCCTGAAACAGGCAGGGTAGTTGTAATAGAGATCAATCCAAGGACCTCGCGTTCATCAGCTCTGGCTTCAAAGGCCACAGGATTTCCCATAGCCCTGGTCTCATCAATGCTTGCAGGAGGGCTTACCATGGATGAGATCCCCTACTGGAGGGACGGCACGCTTGAAAAATATACTCCTTCGGGAGATTATGTTGTAGTTAAATTTGCAAGGTGGGCATTTGAAAAATTCAAGGGCGTTGAAGACAAGCTGGGCACCCAGATGAAGGCTGTTGGAGAAGTCATGAGTATCGGGAAAAACTATAAGGAGGCATTTCAAAAATCGATCCGTTCTCTTGAGAACGGGCGACACGGGCTTGGCTTTGCAAATGACTTTAATGATACATCACTGAGTGACCTCATGGACATGCTACTGGAGCCGTCCAGCGAACGTCAGTTTATCATGTACGAAGCGCTGAGAAAAGGCGCTGACATAGATGATCTGCATGATAAGACATATATTAAAAGGTGGTTTATCGAGCAGATGAAAGAGCTGGTGGACCTTGAAGAAAATCTGTTGCAGCATAAGGGCAAGATGCCGCCCGATGACCTCCTGGTCCAGGCCAAGAAGGATGGTTTTGCGGACAGATATCTTTCTAAGATACTTGGAGTCTCTGAAAAGGATATCCGTATAAAAAGAAGCTCGCTCGGAATGGTAGAGGGATGGGAGCCTGTACCGGTAAGCGGAGTGGAAAATGCTGCCTATTATTTTTCAACGTATAATGCTCCCGACAAAGTTGATGTGAGTTCAGACCGTAAGATCATGGTACTCGGCGGCGGCCCCAATCGTATCGGACAGGGAATTGAGTTTGATTACTGCTGCGTGCATACGGCCTTTACCCTTCGGGATGAAGGGTATGAGACAGTGATGGTCAACTGCAATCCCGAGACAGTGTCAACTGACTATGACACATCGGATAAACTTTACTTTGAACCCTTGACAGTTGAAGATGTCCTTGCGATCTATGAAAAGGAAAAGCCCGAGGGCGTTGTTGTTCAGTTTGGGGGACAGACCCCTTTGAACATAGCGGCAGAGCTTGAAGCCAATGGAGTAAAGATTCTCGGAACCAGTCCTGAAACAATCGACCTTGCGGAAGACCGCGACCGGTTCCGTAAGATCATGGAAGACCTGAACATACCCCAGGCAAAGTCAGGGATGGCCGGAAGTGTTGATGAGGCATTTGACGTTGCTGAAAGGATAGGGTATCCGCTCATTGTCCGGCCGTCATATGTTCTTGGAGGACGTGCCATGGAAGTAGTGTATGACAAAGAGATGCTGCAGGAATATGTTTCTGCAGCGGTGGACATGTCGCCGGAACGGCCTATCCTGATTGAACAGTTTCTGGAAAATGCAATAGAAGCTGAAGCCGATGCAATATCTGATGGCACTGACGCCTTTGTGCCTGCAGTTATGGAGCACATCGAACTTGCGGGGGTCCACTCAGGTGATTCAGCCTGTGTAATACCTCCTGTCAGTATTGCTCAGGAGCATATCAACACAATTGAGGAATATACCAAAAAGATAGCGGTAAAATTAAATGTTATTGGGCTGATGAATATTCAATATGCCATTGCAGATGATGTTGTCTATGTACTTGAAGCAAATCCCAGGGCCAGCCGTACTGTTCCTCTCGTAAGCAAGGTATGTAATATACCGATGGCCCGATATGCCACACAGATCATGCTTGGGAAAAAATTAAGTGACCTCCATCTCTCACACAAAATAATTCCGCATTATGGTGTGAAGGAGTCTGTTTTTCCGTTCAACATGTTTCCTGAGGTAGACCCCCTGCTCGGCCCTGAGATGCGTTCTACCGGAGAAGTACTGGGTATGGCCGGTCATTCAGGACGGGCCTTTTACAAGGCACAGGAGGCCACAAAGCTGAAACTCCCCCTGGAAGGGGCGGTCCTGATATCTGTGTCCAGACGGGACAGGGCAGGTGTGATCAAAGCAGCACAGGAATTTAAAAAGGCCGGTTTTACCATTAGGGCCACAAAGGGGACATATAATTATCTGGCTGACAATGGAATAAAATCCGAAGAAATTCTGAAACTCCATGAAGGACGTCCTAATCTGATAGACGCAATTGAAAATGGTGAAATACAACTTGTGGTCAACACACCAATCGGCAAACGCAGTGCCATAGATGACTCTTACATCCGCAAGGCAGCGATAAAGCATAGCTTGCCTTACATTACCTCCACTGCTGCTGCTGTCGCTGCAGCCAGGGGGATTGCCGCATGCCGTGAGAAGAAAAGCGGGATCAAAAGTCTTCAGGAATATCATGCGGATATAACTTAGAAGATGTTACTGAGTGGTGATTGTATATAAATATTAGCGATCCTCAATTATTCTGATTTTTCAAGATAAATCAGATTAATCAGTGAAATGGGGTGAGGTTGGATTCCGTTAATTTCTTTAAGAAATTATCATTATTATAATAAGGTGTCTTTTCAGTCAATATTTATATTGTAGCAGTGCAATATTTAAGTTTAAGCCCTATCTCCGAATGCACGTGTTTTTATTCTTTAATACCTAATGTTCAATGCATTTATTGCCGATTAAAAAACATCAACAATACTTATGAGGAGGAAAATTTATTTATGTCATCGATATTATCTCAGTGTCCTTCATGTGGTCGTCAAGACATCGATCTTGAAAAGCAATGTGAATGTGGATTTAGTGATAAATCTATTATTGAGAACCTTGAAAAGAAAAGTAGGGATACAGTCAAAAAAAATCCCATAAAAAAAGTTGATAAACCAGAAAAAAACAATCTTAACAATCTCGTTTTAAAAGAAATTGATTC
>CALZMZ010000014.1 GCA_945788685.1 Thermodesulfovibrionia bacterium
ATAGCAACCAGATGCCGTCTGTCGTCATCCTGTCCGGCATAGGCACCGAGCTCCTCGGCATATGTAACATAATTAATGTCTACTACTGTCAGACACAGGTCTGCGCCAAACGTCGGATATCCCTGATACAGTCCTGCCCTCAGGGACAGAGAAGCAAGCTTTTTCTTCAGGACCTTCAGCTCTCCGCCAAAACGGATCCTTTTTCCCACATCACTGTCCTGATCGAAACTATTGAACATATCAACGTAGTCAAGACCGATAAGCAGGGAGTGCATGACCGGTATTTCAGGATTTATGGCAAATCCCAGGTTAACCGTCATCGGGACAATCCCCGCATCGCCAAAATCCATTTCTCCAACATTCATCAGCGAGAGGCCGACTGATGGATTGAGCGAAGCAAGCGCCGGTATTTTATAGAGTACGCCAGCATCAAGCCCGAAAGCGCTTCCGCTTTCCAGCAGTTCGTCTGTAATAAAATCTTCAAGATCGTCTTCATTATCAACCAGTTCCCTGGCAGTAAACGTGTGAATCAAGGCATCCCTGTGAAAATATTTCAGAGATGCACCAATGTTAAGACCGTTGGACATGGTATAATTTACTCCACCGATCCCTCCATAATACGCATCACCGTTGACTTCAAGCAGACCATTCGACCCCAGACCCTGATGGGCAATGCCGTCAAGCCTTAGTGATGCCAGTCCCCCGAAAGCATAAGCAAGCGATTCAGTCCTCTTGCCGAGGGATGAAAAGTCAGAGAGTCTCAGATGCATGTTTTCTCCTGTAAACGTCGTAAGTACATCGTTGACCGCTCTCAGCTGGTCATCTTCTTCATCTCCGTCCATGTCAATGTCTCCGACATCAAAGGCATCTCCCAGATCATTTACAAAGTCCATGGTATTGTCATTGATCTCACCTGTCAGGCCAAGAATATTAATTTCCCATCCGTCATCAGCAGGCATGTTGCCGAGGCCGGCAGGGTTGTAAAACAGTGTATCTGTCCTTCCCCCGATTGCGATATACGCACCGCCCATACCCATTGCACGGGCACTTTTATAAAAATAAGGGTATTCTTTTATTACAGGTTGAGCTGCTGCAGGGGTAAATATGCCCGGGATAAGGAAACTAACAAGCAGTATCCCTGCCATGAACATTATTTTATTTTGTATATTCATCGTCATCTCCTTAATCCTTAAAGTTGCACAGCAGATAGGCTGCCATTTCAATTGCAGTAATACGGCCGGTTTCGATTGAATCCTGGGAATTGGCCGTTACAGAAACAGGGAGTGTGAAACCGCAGTCAGCAAGCGCTGTGCTGTCTGCACTGTTAATATCATCCCAGAGCATCTCCATGGCCTCTATGACTGAATTGTCAGGATTGTTCGGCAGTGAATAAGCCAGTGAGCGAATAGTCTCTCTCAGGTTCGCTCCAAACTCGGCAACGAGAGGGACCTCAAAGTCACCAAGCTGACCGTAACTGATCAGAATGTCAGTTTCAACAGCATAAGGCGGCATATTTCCGCTTACCGTAACAATCGCACCTAACGCAAAACCGGCGATTGTCTGCCCTGAGATGTCGGGAGTAATGTCCCATTCAGCGCTGAAATCAACGGCAGGAGGTTCCGTGGCACCGGTCGTTACCGGGGCTGAGACTTCAAGTGTCAGGTTCGGATTATTTTCACAATTATACGTGTCCGGACTGTTATCAAGATAACCGGAGGTTAATGGATTATTATTGATATCATCATCAGCAACTGCAACAAATTCAAGAGCGCATTCAGCAGCCTCCACCACATCTACAACGCCATTGCCGTCGCTGTCAATACCCTTCATAAGCAGGTCCTGGCCTCCGCCGTCCACAAGGTTCTTGAAATCCAGGATCGCATCCATGACTACTGCAATACCGTAATGGAAGTTCACTTCCAGATCTGCATCAACTGTTCCGGCACCTTCCAGGAGGAGCTGGTTGATTGCATTCTGTATATATTGTTTGTTCTCGAGAGTTGTCGCAGGCAGGAGATTCTCGAAGTACAGCGCCAGATCATTTTCTTCCTGGTCAGCGTCGATCATCTTTTCAAGGATGTCGCTGAAGTCAAGCCCCGCAAGACCGAGATACGCAGCTGACTTGTCAAGCGGTGACGCGTCCTCATTGTTAATGACGTCTTCATACCTTCCTTTATCCATGTCCTGACTTATGGCATATTCTTTAGCTTCTGACGAATCCTTATCAGAAAGAAATCCGAACAGATTGTTGCCGCATCCCGACATTAAAAGAGCGAGCATCAGGATACACAAACATGATATTTTAATTTTCATAATCATCCTCCATATAATTAAGTGTCTAAATCAGACATTCCATGAACTTGATAGTGTGTCATAAGTGACATATTTAGTTTTCGGCCTTTCCCCATTATTACTTGAATGCTTTTTCCAACGCCTGATATTAGTCTTATTTACAGATACTTTCCGCTTTCCAGCCAGACAATCATGAACATAATGTTCTTGCTTCTAAGAGTTAAATGCTGTATTCTTTATCATAAATTCTCTAATTTCATCCGGGAGGTCAGCGTATGCTAAAGAAAGTGAAAAAGGCTGAACTATACAACTGCTGCAAGATATCGGAATTGCCATTTAAAACCACTGACGAGATTTCACCTTTAACAGAAACTATCGGCCAGAAAAGGGCCCTCAGCGCGCTTGAATTTGGACTCGGAATAGACAGTCACGGTTTTAACATTTATATCCTGGGCGAAAGCGGTACAGGAAAACTTACTACGATCAGGACCATACTGGAGGACAAAGCCAGAAATGAATCCGTGCCCGATGACTGGTGTTATGTCTACAATTTCAAGAATCCGGATGTGCCGCGTGCATTTAACATGAGCCCCGGCACAGGCGTCTCCTTCCAGAAAGACATGGACGAGATGATCACCACTCTCAGACAGGAAATCCCGAAGATATTTGAATCCAAGGAATATGAAAAACAGCGCACAGACATTCTTGAAGATTTTCAGAATAAACAGAAAAAACATTTTTCAGATCTTGAAGAAGAAGTAAAGCAGAAGGATTTTACCCTGCGAAAGACTGTCAGTGGACTTATTCTCGTACCGGCTAAAAAAACAGGTGAAACATTGAGCGAAGAAGAGTATGAAAACCTTGAGCCGGACGTAAAGAAAAAAGTGGAGGCTATCGGGAAAGAACTCCAGGAAAAACTTGATGATGTAATAAGGATTGTCAGAGAGGAAGAGAAAAAAATCAAGGACATGATGAAGGACCTGGAGAGGCAGGCCACAATTTCTTCGGTAGATCACAGATTAGATGATATAAAAACAAAACATAAGGACAACAGGGAAGTATTAACTTACCTTGACGAGGTTAAAGAAGATATCCTGGAGCATCTGGATGACTTCAAACCGCAGGAAGAGCAGCCACAGACCCTTCCCTTTATGAAACCCCAGAAATCTGAACCATCATTTGTTAAATATAAAATAAATGCTTTTATCAATAACAAAGAGAAGAAGGGCGCTCCCATAGTGATAGAAAATAATCCCACTTACTATAACCTCTTTGGAAGGGTTGAGCATAAGCTTCAGTATGGCGTGGCAATGACAGACTTCACCATGATCAAGGCAGGGTCTCTACAGCAGGCAAATGGAGGCTATCTTGTTATTGATGCACTTGAACTTTTAAAGAATATTTTTTCATACGATTCCCTTAAGAGGACGATCAAGGAGAAAGAGATTAAAATTGAGGACGTCTGGGAACAATACCGTTTAATTTCTACCGTAACGTTACGGCCACAGGCCATTCCATTTAATGTAAAGATAGTACTTGTGGGAAATCCCCGTCTTTATTATCTGCTTTATAACCTTGATGAAGAATACAGGGAGCTTTTTAAAGTCAAGGCTGATTATGAAAACCGCATGGACAGGAATGCGGAGAACATGCTCAAATATGCCAGCTTTGTAAGAACAAAATGTGATGAACGCAAGCTGCAGCCCTTTAAGCGGGATGCGGTTGCCAAAGTAATCGAGTATGGATCACGACTTGCCGAACACCAGATGAAGTTATCTGCAAAGTTCAGTGAAATTGCTGATCTGTTACGGGAAGCAGACCATTGGTCAAGGATAAATAAAAATAAGGAAGTCACAGCTGATGACATTGAAAAAGCTCATCAGGAAAAAGCCTACCGCTCAAATAAGGTAGACAAAAAAATTCTCGAGGCCACAAGGGAAGGAACAATTCTCATTGATACGGAAGGGGCGGTAACGGGCCAGGTCAACGGCCTTGCCGTATTGGACCTGGGTGACTACCGGTTTGGAATGCCCTCAAGAATCACTGCCAGATCTTACGCAGGAAGGGCCGGGATCGTCAACATTGAAAGAGAGACGAAAATGAGCGGCAAGATCCATGAAAAAGCCATATTAACCCTTACCGCTTACCTTGGCGGCAAATATGCCAGACAATGTTCTCTCAGCCTGACTGCCTCTCTTACCTTTGAACAGCTGTATGGAGGAGTGGAAGGCGACAGTGCGACATGCGCTGAAGTGTACGCACTGTTAAGCAGCATATCTGAAGTCCCGATCGACCAGTCATATGCCATAACCGGGTCGATGAACCAGCACGGTGAAGTCCAGCCGATCGGCGGAGTGAATGAAAAAATTGAGGGCTTTTTTGAAGTCTGCAAACTGGGCAAACTTGATGGAAAGCATGGCGTCATTATTCCGAGAAGAAATATTATCAACCTCATGCTGAAGAATGAAGTAATTGATGCAGTGATAAAAGGGAAATTCAGTATCTTTGCGATCGATAACGTTGAAGATGGTATTAAGGTCCTGACCGGAATGGCACCGGGGAAATTACAGCGTAATGGAACATATCCAAAAGGGACTTTCAACTTTCTGGTTGACAGGAGACTCAGGGAACTCGCTGATGTGCTGAAGGGTGAAAAACCCCGGGAAAACAGTAATTCCGATAATAATCAGAACTCTGTTTCAACCACTCGAAAGGGCCGAAAGAAATAAAGCTCCTTTAAAACAGCTTTATCATCATTAGCATTGACAAATAATTCTCAGAGAATTCTCATTCGTGGTGTCAACTGGATTGGAGATGCCGTACTTACTTTACCGGCCATAAGGGCCATCCGCACCGCTTTTCCCGATTCTCATATAAGTCTTCTGGTAAAACCATGGGTCTCAGAACTATTTCATGAAAACAGAGATATAGATGAAATAATACTCTACAGGGACAGTCATAAAGGCATAAGAGGACGACTGAAACTTGCAGGAGAATTAAGAAAAAAGAAGTTTGACACTGCCATCCTTCTCCAGAATGCCTTTGATGCAGCTTTCTTAACCTGGTTAGCAGGAATCCCCAGACGTATCGGATATAAAAGAGATGGCAGAAGCTTTTTATTAACAGAAGCTATTCCGGTAGAGACAGATATTCTTAAACAGCATCAGGTGTATTACTATCTTAATCTTCTGAACTCCATAGGGATAAAGGCATCTTATACTGAACCTTATATCCGGCTGTCCCGGTCTGAACGGGTCTGGGCCAGAAACCTTCTGTCCCTGAAATTTCCCGATCAGAAGAAACCCTTAATAGGAATAAATCCCGGGGCTGCGTATGGATCAGCGAAAAGATGGCCTCCTGAAAAGTTTGCCCAAGTAATTGGAAAAATTCTCACCGGGATACATGGCAGAGTAATCATTTTTGGCGGTCAATCAGATATAGAAATCGCAGATGAAATTGTCAATGAAATCAGCAATCTGAAAATAAAATCTACTATAGAAGAATACATGTCAAATCTGTTAATAATGGCAGGAAAGACCAATCTGAGGGAGCTTGCATCTTTGATAGCCGAATGCGACATATTCCTGAGTAATGATTCGGGCCCCATGCATATGGCCTCTGCATTACTGGTGCCGGTTATAGCTATATTCGGTTCTACAAGTCCGGTCAGCACAGGCCCGTCTGGAAGACCGCATAAAATTATTTCCAGGGATATACCATGCTCACCCTGCATGGAAAGAGAATGCCCTGAAAAACATTTAAGATGTATGACCGGGATTAATACAGAAGAAGTATTTACAGCAATGCAGGAAATGCTTCCGGTCAACAAAGCTGTTTTTCTTGATAAGGACGGAACATTAATTGAAGACAAAAACTATCTGAACAGTTTTGATGACCTGGTGATATTCCGCGGTGTTAAATCCAGTCTCAAAAAATTAAAAGATGCAGGATTCAAACTTATTTGTGTTACGAACCAGTCAGGAATCGCCCGTGGCAAAGTTGACAGGGAATTCGTCATTGATTCCAATACATTCCTTCAAAAGAAACTGTCAATAGATGATTCCTATTACTGCCCTCATCATCCTGATGAGAAATGCCCATGCAGAAAACCGGAACCTGTGATGATGTTTAAGGCTAGAAATGAACATAAGATACATTTCAGGTCATCATATGTGATTGGTGATAAAGAATCAGATGTTCTGCTTGCAAAAAACACAGGGGCCACAGGCATTCTTTTATCATCCACTCCTCTCTTTGAAGACAGCTGTGCCGGCTTTATAGCAAAGGACCTCAATCATGCTGTTGACTGGATCCTGGAACAGGAGAGATAAATAGTGTCTGTGTATAAACTCGGTTTCTTTGTCCGTCATTCCCGAATTTCTTTATCGGGAATCCAAGCTTCGACAAGTCTGGATTCCGGCTCAAAAGACTACCGGAATGACAAACGTTGCAGGCAACGGGGAATAATACCCCAAGTGATTAAAAAAGCAGACAATGTTTATGTTAGAATATGGGGTTAGAAAACACTTGAAACACGTACTCCAAGGAGGATGAATGAACATATCTGTTATTGGCAGTGGCTATGTCGGTCTGATTACCGGGGCATGTTTCGCGGAATTCGGCCTGAACGTAACATGTGTTGACAATGATGAGAAGAAAATAAAGTTATTGAAAAAAGGACATGTCCCTTTTTATGAACCCGGTCTTGAAGAGTTGATGCAAAGAAACATTTCTGCCGGCCGCATGCAGTTTACGTCTGATATTGCCGGTGCCGTAGAATCTTCTCTTGTCATATTCATCGCTGTCGGCACTCCTCCGCGGGGTGACGGATCAGCGGACATGAAATACGTTGAACAGGTTGCAAAAGAGATAGCCAGCCATATTTCCAGTTATAAAGTAATTGTGACAAAAAGCACGGTACCTGTTGGAACAGGTGAGAAGGTGAGAAAGATAATCTCAAAACACCTGAAGGAAAACATTGATTTTGATATTGTTTCCAATCCTGAATTTTTAAGAGAAGGCGCCGGCATTGAAGACTTCATGCGTCCGAACAGGGTTGTCATAGGAACTTCAAGTGATCAGGCAACAGCAATAATGAAAGACCTCTACAGTCCCCTGTATTTAATTGAAGCACCGATTATCATTACTGATGTGAAGACAGCCGAACTGATTAAATATGCTTCAAATGCCTTTCTCGCAACCAAGATTTCATTCATTAACGAGATGTCCAATCTTTGTGAATCTGTGGGGGGAGACGTCCAGATGGTTGCAAAAGCCATGGGACTTGATCGAAGAATCGGACCTAAATTTCTCCATGCCGGTCCGGGGTATGGAGGGTCCTGTTTTCCTAAAGATACACGTGCATTATTACAGATCGGCAGGGAACACAAGACCAGACTCGGGATAATCGATGCTGTGATAAAAGCAAATGAATCCCAGAAAGAGGTTGCTGTTCAGAAAATTATTAAAACCACGGGAAAAATCAAAGGGAAGACTGTTGCAATTCTGGGACTTTCTTTCAAGCCTAATACCAATGATATCAGAGAGGCACCTGCACTTTATATTATTAAGCGGCTCCTGAAAGAAGGCGCTAAAATAAGGGCTTATGATCCTGTTGCCATGAGCGATGCAAAAGCAGAATTCCCAAAAATCAATTACTGTAAAGATCCATATTCCGCAGTCAAGGACGCACATGCCGTAGCAATTGTTACAGAATGGAACCAGTTGAGAAACCTGGACCTTGATAAGATGAGAAAATCCATGAAGGGCAACTTATTTTTTGACCTGAGAAACATTTACAGTCCTGCCAGAATGACAAAAACAGGATTTGATTATTATTCAGTCGGAAGACCCGGGCACGAGAAAAAATAATTCTTCTATACCACATTATAAAAACGGCCATGGAGGCAGGCCTTTAAAAAAAGTTTTAAATACGGCGCAAAGCATAGGGAATATGATCAATCTTAGCACTTTATCAACATTCAAAGTGTATTCTAAAGTCTTACTGCGAAAGCCGCTCCCAAAACTTTTTTTAAAGGCCTGCCTCCGTGGCTCAAACATTTATGAATAATGTAGGCTGTATCATCAAATAGAACATATTAATTGATTAATTTTTCATTACTTTTTGCTCTATTCTTGACTTTAGGCTCCAAATTAATCTAAATTATCCGTTATGCGTAAACCATTTATAGCAGCTAACTGGAAGATGAACAAGACATCACAGGAGACCGAAGAATTCATACGTTCCTTTGTTCCTCTTGTTAAGGACATTACTGATGTTGATATTCTGCTTGCTCCTTCATTCATATCCATTGAATCTGCTTCCAGACTGCTTACATCATCTGATGTCCTGCTTGGAGCTCAGAATGTTTATCATGAAGAGAGCGGTGCATTTACAGGAGAGATAGCACCGGATATGCTGCTTGCTGCTGGTTGTTCTCATGTCATTATCGGTCATTCAGAAAGAAGAGAGTACTTTTCTGAAACAGATGATGTTGTTAACAAAAAAATCAAACTTGCCCGGTCTAAAGGGCTGGACATTATACTCTGCATAGGTGAATCTCTGGAGCAAAGAGAGTCAAACAGAACCTTTGATGTTTTGAACGGACAATTATCAGGTTCGCTGGCAGACCTTTCGCTTGATGGAATTACCATAGCATATGAACCGATATGGGCCATTGGAACAGGTAAAACTGCTACTGACGAACAGGCCAACGAGACCCATGCTTTTATTCGGGAATGGCTCGGAAAGAACAAGAAAAATGCGGACAGTGTCAGAATTCAG
The DNA here is from genome assembly GCA_945788685.1 of Thermodesulfovibrionia bacterium. GTDB lineage: Bacteria > Nitrospirota > Thermodesulfovibrionia > UBA6902 > UBA6902 > CALZJD01. Next base: position 9,077 of record CALZMZ010000014.1, read on the forward strand.
TACGGAGGAAGTGTCAAGCCTGAAAATATAGAAGGTTTAATGTCACAATCCGAAATAGACGGAGCCCTTGTCGGGGGTGCAAGTCTGAAGCCGGACAGTTTTGCTAAAATAGTTACTGGAGCATCCGGCAAATAATATAATATGTCAGAAAGCTAATTAATCATGTATACAGCAATTGTAGTAATTCATTTAACAGTCTGTTTATTCCTCATTTTTATTATTCTTATCCAGAGCAGCAAAGGAGCTGAAATGGGTGCTGCTTTTGGCGGTTCAAGTCAGACTCTTTTTGGAAGCAGAGGTGCTGCCACATTTCTCAGCAAGCTTACAACGGGAGCTGCAATTGCTTTTATGCTGACATCTTTGGTATTGGCAATCAGCTCCATCAAACGCAACTCTGTGGTCTCGTCCATTCCTGTGCAGGAAGCTGTTGATACACCCTTGACAGGAACAGGCGCCGGGCCTCTCCAGGATGAGCAGCCTGTTGCTCCGGGACAGGGAGAGACTCAGGATGCACCTGCTGCACCCGCACAAGATAGCAAGCCGCAAACTGACTAATTCAGATAATCTGCTGACCTGTTTTTTCATTGACTGCATACCATGCATAGCTTCGAGGCATCAAAAAAAAATGTCATTCCGGCAGTCCTTTAGCGGGAATCCAGCCCCGTATGAAAAGACCCTGGATTCCCGCTCAACAAACTGCGGGAATGACAAATAAAGGGGTATATGAGTATTCTAATGCAGAGCTTCGAGGAATTCTTTTGATTAAACGTAAGAGTCTATATGAGTGCCTTTAGGAAAAAACCATTTGGAAGAATACGCCTTTGAAACATAATTTTCATTATTAACAGGATAGCATGTCAACACCTCAGGTTGATTATCAACAACAGCCTGTACTTTCCTTATATTATCCACCGCATGATCTTTACCAGAAATAACATGTTTGTGCGGGGTAACATCAATTGTTCTGTAAGCAGGGGATGCCTTGTCCTGTCTTTTCTGACGAGCGGCATCCGGTTGATTAATATTGACAGTCTTTTTATCAACCTTCAGACCGATGAAGTTCACTATATTAAGATTAATTTCAGTTGTCATAAAATTAATCCAAACTCAACAGCAATACCATGAAGTACACAAGCTGTAATGCCTTTTATCGAGTCCACCTTGAAGTTATGTTGTTTAACCTGTCGTCCTCAAGTTATTATTTTATACTGGAATTTCAAAATATATCAAATTTAGGTTATAGGTTATTGGTTACTGGTTACCCATCACCCATCACTCGTCACATATTAATTGATCGAAAAAAGCGGTTCTTTTATCCTTTCATCCCGACAAACCGGGCATTTACCGGGCTTTTTAAATCTCTCACGTTTTTTAAAAATAAAACCGCATTTTCTGCATTCCGCAGGAATAATTCTGAGATGATGTTTATCTTTAGCCAGAGTTTTTTGAATGTACTGAAGATTATGTATCACCTCTTTTTCAGATACATGGACTTCTCCTGATATCTCACGTGCCGAAAGGGTCTGCCCCCTCAGAACCGAGACAATATTCTGCCTGACTGTTTCTTCCCTGCTAACCGGGATAACTGCCTCTTTTGCCTTTTTTTTCATGGTCGAAAACAGGTTATAGGTTCTTTGTTCTTTGTTACTCGTTAACCGTCACCCGTTGCTTTTCAATTGTTGCTCGTTACCCGTCACTCGTCACCCGTTACTTTTCAATTGTTACCCATCACCCTCCCCCGTCACTGTTTTAAAAATTCTGAATAACTTGCCATTAATTTATTATAATACCTGTCTATGAGAGAGATATGGATATTTCTTTTTGCCCTTGGTGTGATTCTATTTAACTGGCCCATTCTCAGCATCTTTAAATACAACCTCTCAATATATCTATTCATAGCCTGGGCTATTTTTATCATTCTTATTTTCCTTGCTACGAGATATAGCTCTAAAATAGACAACGGAGCATAAGTGTTTTCTACTACTGTATTATTCTCTATTATTATCACCTATCTGGCAATCCTTTTCCTGATTGCCCATTATTCGGAAAAAAGAGAACGTGCCGGAAGCAGACTGGTATCAAACCCATATGTCTACTCATTATCTCTGGCCGTGTACTGCACGTCCTGGACTTTTTACGGCAGCGTGGGAAAAGCAGCAAATTCCGGATTAAGTTTTCTCACCATCTATATCGGCCCTACTCTGATGGCTGTTCTCTGGTGGGTCGTATTAAGAAAAATAGTCTATATATGCAAGGAAAACAGGATCACAACTATCTCTGATTTTATCGCCCTGCGCTACGGTAATTCCCTGTTTCTCTCAGCCCTTGTTACACTTGTTGCTGTCGTAGGCATTACGCCGTATCTCGGACTGCAGCTGAAGGCCATCATGACTACCTTTTCAATTATGGCCGGCAAACCTGAAGCCAGCCATTTTATGGGATGGGTCATTGCACTTATTCTGGGAGTATTCGCAATTTTCTTCGGGGCAAGAAAGACCGATGTCTCTGAAAGGCACAGCGGCCTTGTATTTGCCATAGCTTTTGAATCAGCCATTAAACTGATCGCGTTTCTCTCAGTAGGTATCAGTGTTACGTACGGACTGTTTAACGGTTTCACAGATATTTTTGAACAGATCAGACACTCAGAATTTATGTCTCACATGACCCTTGGCAGTGATTCACATGTCAGCTTTATGGAGTGGACATCTCTTACATTCCTTTCCATGATGGCCATATTATTTCTGCCAAGGCAGTTTCAGGTCTCTGTTGTTGAAAACTCATCCTACGACCATATAAAAAAGGCGATGTGGCTGTTCCCCCTGTATCTGATTCTTATTAATATTTTTGTTCTCCCCATTGCATACGGCGGTCTTCTCCTTGGAGAACCAAAAGAAATGGCTGATTATTTTGTTCTGAGTATCCCGCTGAACCAGGGAGTGCCAATGCTTGCATTACTGGCTTTTATCGGGGGATTCTCAGCAGCAACTGCAATGATCATTGTTGAGTCACTGGCTCTCAGCACCATGGTGATGAACAGTTTTGTCATGCCTGCGGTCTGGGGCCTTAATGCCATGAGGGGGTTTTACGTCATGATACTTAACACCAGACGGATAGTTATTCTCGGCCTGGTGTTTCTCGGGTATACCTTTGCCGTTTCTATTGGAGAGTTTTACAGCCTTGTCAATATAGGTCTGAAATCATTTGAAGCAGTTACCATTTTTGCCCCGGCATTTCTACTCGGGATGTACTGGAAAGGGGGAAATAAAAAAGGCGCCATTGCAGGCATTATAGCAGGTTTTACCGTGTGGATATATACCCTGATGATCCCTGCCCTGTTAAAGGCAGGCATAATTTCCGGAGTAGGTGTTCTTGGAACCGTATTCAGTACTACATTTCTCAATCCAAATGCGCTTTTCGGACTTGAGGGGCTGGACAAATGGAGCCATTCATTGTTCTGGGGGCTTCTGCTGAATCTGTTTTTCTATATAACTGTTTCACTTTTTACTAAACAGTCAGATTATGAAACCAAGCAGACCATCATCTTTGTTGATTCTTACTCGCCGATTCAACTGGGAATTTCAAGCACTCCCCGGAGTCTGGATGAAATTACCAGAATCCTTTCAGCATACATCGGCCAGACCGAGGCCATGCAGTATGTTCAGGATTATTTAAACAGGAACAGGTTGACCCAGGAAACCGTTTCTGTAGAATGGCTTCAAAAACTCAGAGGTGAAGCAGAGATTCTTCTCTCGGGCTCTCTTGGTCCGTCAATCAGCAGCCTCATATTTCAGAACAGGACTGTTCTGACTTCAGAAGAAAAAGCCGAGATATCTGACTCAGTAAGGAAAATATCCAGCAGTTTAAGATTATCAAGACAGGAACTGGCTGACAAAAACAGACAGCTCGCTCTGTTAAAGGAGTTCAGCGAGAATATTATTGAGAGTATCCCCCTTGGCATAGCCACGCTTGATGAAACGCTTCAGGTCAGATACTGGAACAACGCCATGGAAAAAATTACGAACGTGATCAAGGATGACGCTCTTGGTATTCAGGCAAACTATCTGCTTACCTGTTTTGAAACAAACCTTTTTGAACCCCTGATTAAAGAAGGGGAAACCATCTGCAGACGAAATCTTGAAAACCTGCCGCAGATGGTTTTAAAAGTCCATTTAAGCAAACTCACCGGAAGACAGAGAGGATTCGTCCTTGTCATGGAGGACATCACTGAAAACAAAAAAATCGAGGAGGAACTCTTCAGGACAACCAAGCATGCCGGTATAGGAAGGCTTGCTGCAGGTGTTTCCCACGAAATAGGAAACCCGCTTGCATCAATTTCATCCCTGGTCCAGGAACTGTACTCGGAAAACCTCACCCCGTTTGTTTCAGACTCGTTAAACACGATAAATACTCATATTGACCGTATCGCCAGAATTGTAAGAAATCTTGGTGACTTTGCGAGGCTCTATCCCAGACAGAAAATAAGGTCCAACATGAAGGACATACTGGAAAAAACGTTAAACCTGGTCAAGTATGACAGGAATTTTAAAAAAATCGAGATCATTACAGACATTCGTGAAGCGCCTGACCTGAAGATTGACTCTGATCAGATGCAGCAGGTCTTTCTTAACTTCCTGCTTAATTCAAGAGATGCAATGCCTGATGGAGGCCGGCTTTCCATTTCCATCAGGCAGAATAACGGTTATGTGGAAACTGTTTTTTCAGATACAGGGACCGGTATTGGTCGCGAAAATATGGATAAAATATTCGATCCTTTTTTTACAACAAAGGGTCCGGTAAAGGGTACCGGACTGGGATTAAGCATCTGCTACAGCATTATCAAAGACCATGGAGGAACGATTGAAATTGATGAAGCCCATAACGGAGGCACCAGATTTATTATAAAAATTCCGGTTGCAACGTAATCTTGCAGCACTGATGGAACTGAACATCAATATTGCTTTCTCATAATAAACTTTCTTATTATTAACACCATATGAATGATTTCATTTACCCTGCTTCGTAGAAAATATATAACATATGGCTACAAAATTATTAATAGTTGAAGATGAAGAGACCCTGCGTGAGTCACTTAAACGGATGTTTTCAAAAGAGGGGTACACTGTCAGCACAGCTGATTCTGCAGAAAAGGGGCTTCAGCTTATTGATGAATTTATCTATGACGTGATCATATCAGATATTATTCTTCCGGGAAAAGACGGGATAGAGATGCTGAGCTCAGTCAAGGAAGAGCTGCCGGACCAGATATTTATCGTAATGACCGCATATGCCTCCCTTGAAACAGCGGTAAAGGCACTCAGGGCCGGTGCCTATGATTATATAATGAAGCCCATTATGCATGAAGAGATCAAGCAGGTCGTAAAAAATGCCCTTATTCAGAAACGGCTAAAAATCGAAAATGTACTACTCAAACGAGAGATCGGAAAGTCATATGACTTCAGCAGTATAATTGGTGAAAGCCCCTTACTGCTTTCAATTATGGATGAGACAAAAAAAATTGCTGATACCAGAAGCAATGTATTATTGCTTGGTGAAACAGGTACCGGCAAGGAACTGTTTGCCCGGGTCATCCACAACAACAGTTCAAGAAAAGACATGCCTTTCATACCCATTAACTGTTCAGTCATTCCGGAAAACCTGCTTGAAAGCGAGCTGTTCGGACATGTAAAAGGCTCCTTTACAGGGGCGATCGCATCCAAAAAAGGATTGTTTGAGGAGGCGGACGGCGGGACGATTTTTCTTGATGAAATTGGTGACATAACACCATACTTTCAGATCAAACTGCTGAGGGTACTTGAGGACCAGATGATCAGACCGGTCGGCAGTAATAAGGCACTGAAAATTGATGTAAGGCTCATAGTTGCAACAAACAAGGACCTTGAGTCGGCAGTCAGAGAAAATACATTCAGGGAAGACCTCTATTACAGGGTCAATACTATATCTCTGACATTGCCTTCCCTGAGAGAACGAAAAACAGATATAGCTATTCTGGCCAGACACTTTCTTAAACTATATTCTGTTGAATTTCAGAAAAACATAACAGAGATATCTGACGAAGCAATAACAATGATGACGAAATGCGGATGGCCGGGTAATGTCAGGGAGCTTCAGAATGTCATTGAAAGGGCCATTTTAATTGCAGACACAGAGATTATCATGCCTGACAATCTCCCATTATCAATGAAAAACAGTGATTCATTTATTAAGAATTCTCTGGATGCTCACCTGTCAATTGAGGACTACACAAAGGCCTTTATCATGGAATATCAGTCAGAGTATAATGAGCAGACGATTGCTGCCATGCTCGGTATCACCAGAAAGTCACTCTGGGAAAAAAGGAAGAAATGGGGTATTGAAAAGCCCTGATTCTGGTCCTCATTTCATCATTACAACATTACTTATTGTAACCTTAAAATATCGTCACGTTACCATTTGTAGCACCCACTGTTTTATCTCTTTTTTTTAGTGGATAACCCCCTGATTTAATTTATTATTTATCCTCAAAGTACTGGCACTCTATTTGCTTTTTAAATATTACTTATTCTTAATTAGTTCTTATAATCTATGATCACTGAAGACAGCATACATTTTTTTAAAAATATTCCGCCGTTTCAGTTTCTGGACGAATCCACTATCAGGGAAATTGCTGAAAACCTGTCTCTTGAATTTTCTCCAAAGAATTCTCTTATTCTCACCCAGGACGGACCTCCAAGCGATTGCCTCAGGGTCATAAAAAAAGGTGGAGTAAGGGTGTACCTTTCCAATGATGATGACATTGTGCTGGATTATAAAAGTGAAGGTGATTCCTTTGGCTACCTTTCACTGATTAGCGGTGACAAAACCCGGACAAATATACAGGCTATCGAGGACACTCTCTGCTACCAGATCCCCCGGGAAACAGTCCTGCATATCATAAAAAAAGAACCTCTGTTCGGCGAATATTTCATGAAGTCCTTCTTCAGAAATTACATGGACAAGACATACAGGGAAATGCGCAATAAAAATCTCCTTTTCAAGGAGGGAGAAAAACTGCTGTATACATCACCGGTAAAGAATATAGCGTCAGGTGATGTAATAAAAGCCCCGCAGACAATATCCATCAAGGACGCAGCTGCCATAATGTCACAGAACATGATCAGCTCCCTTGTTCTTACAGGTGAACAGGACCTTCCCGCTGGAATTATTACGGATACGGACCTGAGAGACAGAGTAGTTGCCGCAGGAATTGACTCATCAACCCCCGCACGGGAGATAATGAGTTCCAAACTGGTAACGATTGACTCTGAGAGCACATGTTTTGACGCACTCTCCACCATGATCAGGCTGAATATACACCATCTGCTTGTTACAGAAGGTCATAACCTTGCAGGAGTAGTAACAAACCATGACTTTATGCTCCTTCAGGGGAATTCACCCCTCTCGATATTAAAAAATATTGACCGGCAGAACAGTGCTAAAGACCTTGCGCCCATCCGTGACAGGATCGACCAGACCATATCCATCCTCCTGCAGGAAGGAGTCAGGTCAAGTCACATTTTAAGAATCATAACCGAGCTTCATGACAGGCTGATTATAAAAATCATTGAACTCTGCATCAGCAAAATGGGAAGCCCTCACTGCCCCTTTGCTTTCTTTGTATACGGCAGTGAAGGAAGAAGGGAAGAGACATTCAAGACTGTCCTGCATTGTGCCATTGCCTTTGACGATGAAAAAACGTTCTGTGATAAAAAAGACATCGATGAGTTCTGCCGTGGTCTGACAGAGAATCTTCAGGAGATGCTCGGAGATTGCGGTCTCCCGGAATTCGACATGGAACCTCTCGGACAAGGGGTCCCTGTGTATGGAGACATTTCAGAGTGGGAACAGAAAATAGTCAGGGCGTTCCGCTCCGGAAACCGCGCCCATACAGATACCGTTTTAAAAATGCTCGACGCCCGGGCAATCTATGGTGATACATCCATTATTGAATCACTCAAGGACCGGGTATACAGACAGATAAGAGAAAATGAAAAATTCCGTGCACTTCTCATGGGTGAACATGTTAAACAAAAATCTCCTGTCGGCTTCTTTAAGAAATTTGTTGTTGATGATCAGGGTGAAAAGATGGAAGAACTCGATGCAAAGCAAAAGGGATCGTCTCACATTGTGTCATCTGTTCGGGCAATGGCCATTGCGCATAACATAAAGGAGACATCCACAATCGAGAGATTGAGAATACTTGAAAAAAGAGGGCTTATCAACCAGGACCTTATGAACAATGCTGTCTCAGCCCTTGAGTTCCTGCTCCATATTCTCATGCAGTCCCAGCTGAAAAAAAAGGAGCTGCACCAGAAAATAGACAATTGTATCGAACCGGAAAAACTGTCATTGCTTGAAAAAAGAACTTTAAAAGAGACCTTTCAGATAATTGAACCTTTAAAAAATGCTGCTCTCCGTTCTTTCAGCAAAGAAAATGCAGGCGTGTAATGGGAATAATTTCATCATGCATCACTAAAGTTTCTGCTCTTAGAAAATGTGAAAAGAGCGGCAGCGAACCAGGTACATGGTCCGGATCCGTCAGAAAGGACACCCCGCTGGATGATATACCGTTCACTGTATTTGATACTGAACTGAGCGGGCTGGACCCACATAAGGACTTTATTGTATCGATTGGTGCGATAAAAATGACCGGCTCTAAAATTCATGTGAGCAGGGAATTCTACAGGCTGCTTAAACCCGCAGGAGAAATGACGGGAAAGAGCGTTGAAATACATGGATTAACTCCCGGAGAACTTGAAAAAAAGGAGAGCCTGGAGAGAGTGTTCCCTGACTTTCTCGAGTTTATTAAGGATTCTGTTGTTGTCGGTCATTTTATAAACATCGATCTTAATTTCATAAATGCGTCCCTGAAGAAACTGAATAAAGGCAGCTTAACAAATCCGGCAGTTGATACTCATTTTATCCATGACTGGCTTTATAAGCATGGAAGCGAGTTTAAGAGTCATTACAGAGGAGCTTCAGGCAAGACAGATCTCTTCTCAATATCCCAGAAATATGGTATTGCGGTTTATACCGCACATAACGCATTAAATGATGCTTTTATGACAGCCCAGCTGTTACAGAAGTTTTTGCATTTTTTAAAGCCCGAAGGGATAAGGACTTTAAATGATTTACTGGATATTGCCAGGGCATAACCATGCCAATCAATCGAAAAAGGAGGTGATATGAGTCTTATATTGAAACCGTTTTGTAAACGTCCATTTTTGGACATTGACCTGAAAGGGGGTAAGTTACGTGCAAGCTAGTATAATGTGGTTATTTATTTTTGTTCTGGCCTACTGGGCCTACTGTATTGCCATGGGCATCAAGGGTGCCAGAATGGCAAAGAGCGCATCTGATTATTTCATCGCAGGCCGTACAATTCCTATCTGGGTTTTTGTGCTTGCTGCTACTGCAACTTCCTTTTCCGGATGGACATTCATGGGGCATCCGGGACTGCTGTACCGTGATGGTTTTCAGTATGCATACGCATCATTTTATGCCATCACCATCCCGTTTACAGGAGTCATATTTCTGAAGAGACAGTGGATACTTGGAAAACGCTTCGGGTATGTTACCCCGGGGGAGATGTTCTCAGACTACTTCAAGTCTGATGCGATCAGGGTCCTGACCGTTGTTGTTGCCCTGGTCTTCTCAATTCCTTATCTTGGGGTCCAGTTAAGGGCTTCAGGCTTCCTGTTTAATGTACTTACAAACGGGATGTTCTCTGTTGAAGCAGGAATGTGGATGCTCTCAGCAGTTGTTTTTCTCTATGTTGCATCCGGTGGACTGAGGGCTGTTGCGTACGTTGATACGGTACAGTGTATTCTGCTTGCCGGCGGTATCATGGCCATCGGTATAATTGGAATTAACGCCGCAGGAGGCTGGACAGCACTGAACCAGGGTATTGCCAACCTCACTACCCTTGACACAAAACTCACAGTAGAGGGATATAGCCATTATATTGCCATTCCGGGTGTCATCCAGTTTGTGCCGTCAGGGACAAAGGCGGTCGGCGGCGCATGGACAGGCATGATGATCCTTACCTATGCATTCGCCCTTATGGGAATCCAGTCATCACCTGCCTTCTCAATGTGGTCCTTCTCAAACAAAAATCCCAGGCCTTTTGCACCTCAGCAGGTGTGGGCATCTTCATTCGGTATCGGCGGGATCCTGATTTTCTTTACCGCTTTTCAGGCTTTCTCAGGTCACCTGATCGGTGCTGACCCAAAGATGCTGGAAGCCGGTTTTGCAGTGGACAAACTGCAGTTAGGCAAAGACCTCATGGCAATGCCGGGTAAGCAGGGTATGATAGTTCCGGCACTTATCAACATGCTGTCTGATACGGCTCCATGGGCTGTAGGTTTGCTTGCAGTCTGTGCCCTTGCGGCCATGCAGTCTACAGGCGCAGCATATATGTCTACAGCAGGCGGTATGCTTACACGGGATCTCTACAAACACTTCCTGAACAAGGATGCTTCTCACGCAACACAGAAACTGTTTGGAAGAATCGGTGTTGGAATCATCGTTGGTTCAGCCCTGGTTGTTGCAACGACCTCAAAGGACGCACTGGTTCTGCTGGGAGGTCTGGCTGTTGCCTATGGGTTCCAGATGTGGCCCGCACTTATCGGTATCTGCTACTGGCCATTTCTTACCAGAAGGGGTATAACCGTTGGCTTAATCCTGGGACTGATTGCGGTTACCTGTACCGAGACAATCGGGACCAAGTGGTTCGGGATTACCTCCTGGGGCCGCTGGCCATGGACACTTCACTCAGCCGGATGGGGTATCATTTTCAACCTTGGATCAGCAATTATCATCTCTGCAATGACACAGGACTCGGAGTCCCGCTCTCACAGGCAGAAATTCCATGACTATCTGGAGGAGCATGCCGGAATTCCAAAAGAGAAAAAGAGCCTTGTTCCTCTTGCCTGGATAATTGTACTTGTATGGTTCCTGTTTGCCCAGGGTCCCGGTGCTGTTCTCGGAAACACAATTTTCGGCAGCCCCACAGACTCATCAACATGGACCTTCGGGATGCCCTCGATCTGGGCATGGCAGGCCCTCTGGTGGGCACTTGGTGTTGGCATGATGTGGTTCCTCGCCTACAAGATGAACATGTCTACGATTCCTGAAACAGAGATAGAGGTCCTTGTTGAAGACATCGGTGATATTGGAAAAGCGCGACTTGATACGGATAAACCGTAATACAGGTTAATTCTCTGATAAAGGGGGAGGGAACATTCTCTCCCCCTTTTTTTAATTATCATCAATCGCTATAATTAACTGTTTGCAATATGTGTGAATTATTATATGTATTTTGTATAGCCGACTATTAATTATAGTATGGTTTTAGATGTCATTCCCGCGAAGGCGGGAATCCAGAGCAAATCAAAAATTGTATTCCGGCTTAAGGACTGCCGGAATGACAGCTTAAAAGCAAATATACATACCAGAACATTAATCTAAAAGGAGTAATATCAGATTTGGAAGCAACCACTGCCTGGTACTGGATCTCAACCATTATCCTTGCAATTGTTTTATTCAAGCCTGCAAAAAAATTAATCTTTGTTCAGCGGGTCAGAAAGGCTGAACGTAAACTTAAAAGAGACCTGACCGGGGAAGAAAAAGATGACCTTGAAAAGAGGACCAAACCAATAGCAGCCCTGATTGTATTAATCTTCTCTCTCATGTTCAACGGCGTACTTATGGGTAAATATCACAAATGAATAAAAATACCAGGACTGCAGTTATAGGGCTTACGGTCTTGTTTGTGGCCGCCTATTTTTTCTTTCATTACAACCGTGTTGAAAATACTCCCGGAGAAAACACGTACCGGCTTGCAAACAAACACCTTGAAGACGGAAATTTTGATGAGGCACTTCACACATTTGATGAAGTGCTGGCACAATTCCCTGATTATAAGGAGGCCCATCTTGGCAAAGCAATCACAATTATGCAGATGGGTGAGCTTGAGAATGCCAGACCTTCCTTTAAAAAGGCAATCGAACTGGACAGCGATTTTGCACAGGCCTATGCCAACAGGGGGATACTGAATGACAGGACCGGCAACTATGAGGATGCTGTACGGGACTACAAAAAGGCCATACAGTTAAACCCTGACCTTACTGAAGGACCGGGGTATATCTGGAGGTTCCTGCATAATGTATCTGAACGACCCCCCACAATTTTAGACAGGGCCGCTTATATTGAAGCCGAGTTAAAAAAGCCGGAAGCAGAGCGTCTGCTAAGCGTCCCTGAGATCGATGAACAGCAGAGGATGTATAAGAAGTAGAGACCGTTGCTCGTCGGTCGTCGTCCGTTGTCCGTTGTTTACACCTGGGCAGAGGTTGAACCTCCATGGAGGTTCAACCTCGACACGAGTATGTACAGCTTATTGCTTATAGCTTACCGCTTATAGCTGAATATCACTCCAGTCTCCAGCCATCAGAATACATAACAAAGGTTTTCGTCTCTTCCACTACATCTGCAACCAGGTCACGGAAGACTTCACCAAAGGGGGTCAGTCTGTATATCGCCCGGTACGTAACATCTGCCATTTTATGCCCAAGAAGATCATACGGTTCTGTAATTCCGGTTATTTCCACTCTGTCCAGTTCTGCCAATGAAACAGTAGCACTTCTTATGACCTTTCCCCTCTCCCTGTGACTCTCCACATTTATCACATGCTCCATTGCCATGGGGGTCAGATGTATTTCAAACCAGTCTGAGCTGTGACTCCGATCTTCCTTCGTGTAATGGTTCAATTTCAGTACCCTGTATGTAATTATCCCTTTCTGTGACAGGGCAACATATCTGAATGGATCAGATTCAAACTTATCTCCCAGTTTGCTGTAATTATGATTGATGTCGTAATAATGCGCAGGATAGTAATAGACCAGGTTGCCGTCATCATCACCAAGATACAGTTTATGCGTAGCAGGTTTCTGTTCAAGATATTCTGTTATCATTGTTAATGCCTGATCCTGCGGCAGCCCTGCATTTGAACAGGACATGAGAAAAAATGGAAAGAGCATACAAAACCATCTTATACTTTTTTTTGTTTTCATCAGATTATGTATAATAATCGGCTTTAATAATAAATGACTGGAGTTACCGTCATGAAAAAAGATATCATTATTAACAGGAGAGCCCTGCTCCTTTCCGTCATGTATGACCTACATGGTAATGTATTCATATAAAAAGGGCCTATTGCAATACGCTCCTGCGAACATAACCGAATCCCTTTTATTACTAGTCAGATTACCGCCGGATGATTTTGTTCTGCAGGGACCTTCGAAGACTGTCAATATAATCAAAATATAGTTGAGGCGGGTTTAAGAG
>CALZMZ010000015.1 GCA_945788685.1 Thermodesulfovibrionia bacterium
GAGTAACACAGAGTCCGATATGTTTGTGCCGCTCTCCCGGATGACATCCAGCAGCCAGACTTTACCGAGAAACAGAATTAAAAGACTGGTAACAAACAGTGGAACAGCTTCCGAGATCCAGAGAGTGGCGCCGACCAGCAGGATCACAAAAGCCACCTGAGTGGCTTTTTCCATACCGAAGGCTGAAAAAACACCAGATATCCCGCACAGGATATAACCGGCTATAAGAATACCGACAATCACTCTGTTTAAATTCCTGCTCATTATCCATACTCCAGGATAAAGCTTACAATAATTCCCTGTTCATTTTAGCAATAAATAAGACTTTAATTTTCTATTATAGACCGCACTGACTCTAAAAGCGGAAAAAGCAGAATGAACGGTTGATGACACGATAAGTATTGGAGGTGTTATATGAATGCAGTTCGGGTCAATGTGACAAGTTAGAGTTTTACTAAAATGAGTATCTTCCCGCTATGAAGAGTGGGAAATTCCACAAATTATCTGATGAATGTCTGGTTTGAGGAGTCAAGCACTAGGTCATTAATAGTGAGGCTGATGTAAATTCATTGATAATAAGAAAAAGTCCCACTATGAAATAAGTGCTGTTAATCCCCTACTAAGAGTCAAGAAATGCCCGTAATGACGATTTCTGTTGATTATCGTCAGATGTGAGTAAGGTCAGAAATGCGGGTTTATATCTATTGTCAATAAATTGTTAAGGTTTAGAATTAGAGGATTACAGGTTGAAAGGTTGAGTTAGGCAGGTTTTCTTTTGAAGTACCGATTGCCTTCAAAGACTGCTCCGCTCACGTGCCAATTTATTTTTTATGTTATATTTTTTCCCTGCTTCAGACAAAACTCTTGAAATATATGGTCTGCACCTTTCATCAGGCTCACCGCTACATCTAAATTTTACATTCGCCCCTAACCAGTTACATCCATCTCCCTCTTCTTCTTCGTATTTCACAATGCCAATAAAGTGACAATCCTTACATTCCTCATATTTTGACAGTTCGTTATTAAGAATACGTATCAATTCTCTTTTTGAAACCAGCTCTCTTGCCATTTCAAAGTACCCTCATTGGTATTTATCAGTTAAGGGCTTATTCACATATTATAGCAAAGTAGGCGGACGGATAGATGAAATAAAGAGGCTTGGGATAACCAAGCCAATCGTTAGTATTATAAATTAAATTTTTATCAATGTTTGTATTTTAAAGGAAAATGCTCATGCGTTTTTTTCAGTCTTTCCTTAAATTTAAATTAAAGAAAAAAACACTTCCCATGAAAAAACAACATGGTACAATTACTATGCCGAAATAGGTTTGTTCTTCTTTATTTGTCTGGAGATAACCACTGCTTCCATTAAAAAACAACAAGCGTAGGCACTTTCACAATTCTTGCAATTTTTACAGCCTGAATCCTTAATTAACAAACAATCTAAAATCGTATTTATTTCTTCCTTTATTTTATAAACATGATCGCTCATGTCTCCCCCTTTTGCTCATAAAGATCCAATTGTTGCTGTATGTTAATTATTGAATTGTGACTTTATTCTCAATTCATCTTCGCCTCGTGCACTGAAAAATAGTGCTATTATCATAATGACAGCTACCAACCACAATATTATTACCCCTATAAATAACATCATGAGATCCCCCTTTCTGCTACTCAATAAACACAATCATACTCATAAAAAAAAGCATATTAAATGCCAATGATGTATAACAAACGAATGAAGCTAAATAATGATAATAAATCAAGATGTTATGGAATAATAAATTTAAGCGGTCAAGAGAATATTTATTCAAAAGCATTACGGTTTCGTAACAACAAAATTCTTTACATTACATTTTCGTTACACAATTCTTTAGTATTTTTGAATGTTTCTCAGTTGAAATCGGGAAGAAATCTTACAATCTGACAGATAATTGAAAATCACGATAGGAGCGAATCAATGGGTGACCCCATGATTCGCATCAACCATGCTGGCAGTAACGAATTCATCGAAGACATTACAGATAAATATCTGAAAGACAAACGCAATGACCGCAACCTCCCCTGGCCCCTCTCGGAGCGGGTCTGCGACTTTATTACGATTTTGATAGGCATAATTTAATGTTGAGAGAGGTATAAAAAAGAAAGGAGACGTACTTACTCTCACTTGTCCTGAACACTATATGCACTTAAAATGTCTGTAAATGCTATTCCTGTTATCATAGGGAATAAATAACAAAATCCAAATATCAAATAAGCACCAATGACCAAAAGCCAAAACATGAGATGAACAGGCGAGCCGGCAATGGTAACTTTTAGGAAAATAAGACTATTATCTTGTTATCCATAGTCTTGCAGCAGTTCTTTTTTGGAATTTGGATTTTGTAATTTGTTTGTAATTTGGGAGTTGTTATTTGAAATTTAACAGCATAAGTCACAAAATACCTTTACAAGACGTGTAAACACTTTTGGTGACTATCGCATTTCACGTATGCTGGTGCCTGTTTAATTTGTACTAACCTGGTTATGCCCTACGAACGAATACCTGGTATCAAAGGACTTATCTACGTTCCTCCAAAAACGGATAATAAATTCAAAAAACATCCGTGCCCGGATTGCTTTGTCTGTCAATGGTGCGGTGAATCACGTTGTGCGTCCTGTCGTGGATCGTGCAGCGATGGAATGAGGAAACATCAGTCTGCTTCAACATGTTGCAAGACTGGAAGGCCGCATAATAAAGGGTGATTCTCAACCTTTAGAACGTCATAGTATGTGCTGAACACTAAAAGCATTTACATATACTGTAAATACAATTAATGACTTGATTAAAACCTTAATATCATAGGGGCACGCAGCAACGTGTCCCTATGCAGTAGATTTTTTTCGTTTTGTTATGGTTTTTCTGGGGGCCTTGTAAACGAACCAGTCTTCTTTTGTTATTTCATGAAAATGGTCTGCTTCTTCAATTAATATACCGGCGGTTGTTTGCCTTACCGCAGCAATTTCAACCCTGACTCCTTCCCCTTTCATGTGAAGAACCAGATCAACAAAGTCGGAATCACCTGACATGATGATTATCGTATCTACTTTTGAGGATAGCTGAGTGGCTTTGATGGAAAGGGGGATGTCGGCTGATTTATGGCAGGGTATAACCGAACCATAATAATTTTCATGCAGTCTCTCTGCAAACTTGGAAGAAATGGATTTTCCCTCACGAAAGTAGAGAAGTCTGTTCAGTCCTCTTCCGTTTAACAGCTTGGGAATCAGCTTATCAAAATTGATCATCGCGTTTTTAGACCTGGAGAGGTCATGTATGCTTCTTTCGATATTGTTACCGTCACAAAGGATTGCTACTGATTGATTAATTAATATGTTGTTGTCCATATTTTTTCTCTAACTTATTAATAATTAAAGTTATTATTGTTCAGGGAGCTTAAAGAACGTCTGTAATGCCAATCCCTGATTTGAGCAGTATTATGTAAGGTTAAGACAGGTAAGTCAAGAAATTACAACGAAAAGCAAAAATGTCAAATCAAGGCTAAAGAAATCATACATCTTGCCGATTCAATATATATATTAATGTGTTGTGTGAAGTTATAAAAAATACGGGGGGAATTATATGAATAACGTGGTACGTACTCAGCAAATATCAGACGATGCATCAACAGTATTAACAAAGGGCTCAACCGACAGCAAAAGTATTAATGACGGGTTTCATAAATTTATAAATATCATTACCTTTGTAGACCTGCCCATAAAACAGAAATTCATACTCTTATGATGTTTGCCATAAGTTTAACCATGAACGTAAACATCAACGACAAAATAGGTACTATTGTAAATGATATTGTTCCTGTGGACCGGGTAGCACAGAAAGTCAACAGAAAGCTCCAGCTGCTGCATATTGATTCAGCAGGAATATCAAAGACCTCAGATGCAGATATGCTTTCACAGACAATCCAGGTGTCCAGTGAAAGGATTAAGGACATTAAAGCCTTTATGGCCGCATTATTAACAGGCGGCAGAATTGCGGACATTAACAGGGACAATGGCCAGCTCATAGAGAGTTTCAGTGTTGAAGCTATTCATGATGTCCCGGCATTAAAATTTTATTCAGTTAATTTGAGTCCTCTGCTTGTTGAAATGGAAAGTACTATTGAATCGTTTGGGGCATTAAGCAAAAATGAGCTGAATAAATTACGGGAAGATGGTGTGCTGGCAGATCAGCTAAGCGGGTATGATAATGTCCTGACTGATGCCAGAAAGCTGTCAAGAGCGTTTTCCGCTAATGTTACAAAGTTATATACGGCAAACTCAACACAGATAGTTGATGCAACCCAATTTACGTTTTATGCATTTATAGCAGTACTTTTTATAGCTACTTCCCTGCTCGTGATATTCACCATTTCAATTTCCAGATCAATTGCTGTGCCTGTTACCGCGATAATGCGTCAGATACGGCTGCTTGGAACAGGCAAGGTAGATATGTCAAATAAAATCAAGATCAGGTCAAAAGATGAGATCGGGCTTTTGTCAGAAGATTTCAATAAACTAACGAAAGAAATTAATGACATCGTAACATTCAAAAAGGTCATTGAAGAAGATGACAGTCTTGAAGATGTGTATTCACGGCTGGGCAAGTCATTCAGCGAAAAATGCAATATTAATGATTTTGTTATCTATGAAGTATCGAGTGCAAAGAGCAAGATGAGGCCGGTTCAGCCGATCATATTAAACCCGAAAGAGATATTCTGTAATGAAGAGATCCTGGACAACTGCGAATTATGTAAAGTCAAGAAAACAGGACACACTATTTCATCAATGGATTATCCTGATGTATGCAAGCAGTTCAGGAGGGGGATTGAAAAGGTCCATCTGTGCATGCCCATGATAGTGGGAGGTAAAACAGGAGGGGTAGTGCAGTTCCTGTTTGACGATCACAATTATGAAGAAGAACTGAAATACAAAAGAATGTTCAAAGCAGAGCAGTTCATAAAGGAATCATTGTCTGTAATCGAGGCAAAGAGGCTGATGAATACCCTGAGGGAATCTGCACTGAAAGACCCGCTGACCGGACTGTATAACAGAAGATTTTTACAGGAGTACACAGAGACCCTGGTAGCGGGTGCTCAGAGGAAGGGCAAGAGTGTAGGTCTGTTAATGTGTGACCTTGATTTCTTTAAGCAGATTAATGACCTTCATGGTCATAATGTCGGAGATGCTGTTCTTAAGGAAACATCCAGCCTCATCAGTAAAAGTGTACGAAAGGCAGACCTCGTTATCCGGTTCGGAGGGGAAGAATTTCTTGTCATATTAATGGACATTAATGAAGGGGAATCAATGCAGATTGCAGAAAAGATCAGGGAGACCATCGGAAAATCAAAAATAAAGATAACGGACGGCACTATCACAAAGACAATCAGTCTCGGGATAAGTGAGTTCCCCTCAGACACGGAGAGCTTCTGGCAGGCAATTAAATTTGCTGATGTGGCCCTGTACAAGGCCAAAGAAACCGGCAGGAACAAGTCAGTGAGGTTTATTGAAGAGATGTGGTCAGAAGACGGTTTTTAACGGCAGTGAATAGTAATGAGTGATGAGTGACAAGTGAAAAAAAGAATCTTATTGATTTTATATTATATTTTCGCGACGCGTTACTAGTTACACGTCATTGACATTAGAACTATCTATTATTAGAAGCAGAAAACCCGTCACTCGTTACTCATCACTCGTCACTGTCTTCACTATTTCCTTGTTATTTATGCATTAAATTGTTTAGATTAAAATTATGGCTATACGGGAGATAAAAAAGTATCCGGACGAGATATTAAAGAAAAAGACCGAAGCTGTTGATGATTTTGGTGATGATCTTCAGAAACTGATCGATGACATGGTTGAGACCATGTATGCTGCTCCGGGTGTAGGACTTGCAGCAAACCAGGTGGGGGTCCCAAAGCGGCTTACTGTCATTGATGTAAGCGTTGGAAATGAAGAGACCTCCCTGATTGTCCTGTGTAACCCTGAGATCATCTGCCATGAAGGAGAAGAAGCGAATGAGGAGGGCTGCCTCAGCATCCCTGAATATACGACCATGGTCAAGAGATTTGGAAAGGTCACGGTCAAGGGGCATGACAGGCACGGAAAGGAAGTTGAATTAGAGGCTGACGGCCTGCTTGCGAGGGCGCTTCAGCATGAAATAGACCACCTGAACGGCATATTATTTGTTGACAGAATAGGCCGCATAAAAAAAGAGTTCTTCAAAAAAAGATATAAAAGAGAAAAGGCCGTAAGCAGTTAACCTTCCATTCTTATTTGTCCCTTCATTGACAAAATCATCCTGATATAATAGATTCCAGAGAATTAATAGAACTAAGCGAATAATAAACTCAATCATGATATTTCTAATTTGTAATTTGTAATTTCATGTTTGGGAATTATTTGTTATTTGAATTTTGTTATTTATTAATTGAAGGGGAGAAATTTTGAGAATCGTTTTTTTTGGTACTCCTGAATTTGCAGTAGCACCACTAACGTCACTATTGGAATCAGAACATGAGGTCCTCACTGTTGTGACCCAGCCTGACAGACAGAGCGGGCGGGGAAGAAAGATGCATGCATGCCCTGTAAAAGAAGTGGCGCAGAAGTCAGGAATCCGGGTGCTTCAGCCTGAAACAGTAAGTGACAAGGATTTTATAAATGAGCTGATAGCACTGGATCCTGCAGTTATAGTTGTTGTTGCCTATGGTCAGATATTGCCATCAGACATCATACATCTTCCTGAAGCAGGATGTGTAAACATCCACGCTTCATTACTTCCCAGACACAGAGGGGCTTCCCCGATTAACCGGGCTATAATTGATGGTGATGAAAAAACTGGCATAACAACAATGCTTATGGATGAAGGGATGGACACAGGGCCGGTATTGCTTCAGGAAGAAATCGAGATCAATTCTGATGATACTGCAGGAATGCTTTCGGCAAAACTTTCCCGGTTAGGCTCCCGACTAATTTTGAAAACACTTGAGGAGCTGGAAAAGGGGAGTGTACAGCCTGTGCCCCAGTCCGGAGAAATTTCATATGCCCCTGTAATGAAAAAAACCGACGGCCTGATAGACTGGACAAAGAGCGCAGCTGATTTAATGAATTTTATAAGAGGAATGAATCCATGGCCCGGAGCTTATACATTTCTTGAAGGGGAGAGGATCAGGATCCTTGGAGTAAAGACACTGGATAGAGCCGGTAAAGCAGGGACCGTAGAAAATGTATCAAAGGATGAACTGGTGGTTGGCGCCGGCAAAGGAAGTATATCTATACTTGAGCTCCAGCCGTCAGGCAAAAAGGCAATGGATGTCAGGTCCCTTTTGCAGGGGAAAAAACTGGAAAAGGGCATGAAATTTAACACGCTATAAAAATACTTTTCAATATGAGTAAATTGTAATATCAAATATTAATTTGAGTCTGTCCATAAACTTAAACATTGAACCGTCATTCCCGCAGTATTTTGAGCGGGACGATGCGACTCCCGGTTGAAACGACTAAACTCCAACTCATATCGAGAATCCAGTGTTTTCAATGTATTCTGGATGCCCGATTAAGGACTTCGGGCATGAAAAAAAAATGGCAATTTATAAACAGACTCTAATAATTTCTGAATTTTTCAGACACTTGATGTAAATTATTAGCAAATGGTAAAGACTTTTTTAAAACTATTTTTTTATGTGCTTACATTAGAGGTACCGATGCTTGTTGGCAGGAATCTTCCGGAAGCAACAGAGCTGCTGAATAATGAACGACTATACATTAATATTGCAGATAAAATGTATAGTGAAGAGATAGAAGAAGGTCATATTGTGAGTCAGAACGTTCAGGAGGGTGACAAAGTCAAAGCAGGCACTGAAATAAGTGTCATAGTAAGCAAAGGGACTGAAATGTACTCCATGCCGTCATTTGAAGGACAATTTCTGAAAGATGCAAAACTCACTTTATTTAATCTCGGAATGAAGATGGGCAAGATAACAACGGTACACTCTGATTCCATTGAGAAAGGAATGATTATAGCCCAGAGGCCTCTGCCTGGGAATATTCAGAGCAATGTAATAAATTTCCTTGTAAGTAAAGGGCCTTACGATGTATCTTATAAATGTCCGTCATTTGTAAACATGAATATTGGTGATGCGAGAAAACTGGCAAAGGAACTGGGAATTGTGCTGATAGAAAAAGACAAGGGCAGCAGAATAATATTTCAGAAACCCGAGGCAGAAAGTATCATTAATAAGGGGGCATCTGTAGAGGTGGCTCTTGGCCGCGGATGGGGAATGTGGTTTTAATAAGTGAGAAGTGAAAAGTATGAAGTTAGAGGTAAGAGGTAAGAGGTAAGAGGTAAGAGGTAAGAGGTAAGAGGTAAGAGGTAAGAGGTAAGAGGTAAGAGGTAAGAGGTAACTTCTTACTTATTACTTCTTAATTCTCACTTATCTTAGAGGAGGGATTTTATGATTAAGATTGCGCCATCTATATTGTCTGCGGATTTTTCCAGGCTGGGCGAGGAAGTTATGGCTGCTGAAAAGGCAGGGGCTGATCTGGTCCATGTTGATGTTATGGATGGCCAATTTGTTCCTAATATTACAATAGGCCCCCTGGTGGTTAAAGCGGTCAGGAAAGTTGCGTCTATTCCGCTTGATGTGCATCTCATGATCGTAAACCCGGATAAGTATGTGCAAGAGTTTGTTGACAGCGGCGCTGCTATAATAACTGTCCATTCCGAGGCCTGTGTTCATCTTCACAGGAGCATTCAACATATAAAGGAATGCGGTGTGAAAGCTGCTGTCTCACTTAATCCTGCTACCCCAATAAGTGATATTGAGATCGTACTTCCCTATGTAGATATGGTGCTTATCATGTCTGTTAATCCGGGGTTTGGCGGGCAGAAATTTATTCCTGAAGCGCTTGAGAAGATAAAGACCCTCAGACAAATGATTTCAGAAAGAAACCTTGATGTTGAGATCGAGGTTGACGGCGGGGTGAATGTGGACAATGTAGCAGAAGTTTATAAAGCTGGAGCTGATATTGTTGTAATGGGAAGCGCCTTTTATTACTCGAAGGACTATGAAGAAACAGTAAGGAAGGTCAGGGAAAGGTGTGCATAGTATATGACAGCTGGTCCTGATTTTTTTAAACAGGCTGAGAAGCAGAGGAAATCCAATGAATATATAAGTGCCATAGACCTGTATAAAAAGGCACTGAAGAGCTATAAGAAAAAAGCAGACCTTCAGGGAGTGCTGGACTGTCTTATTGCTCTCGGTGACACGTTGCGGGCAAAAGGGGACTTTGCAATAGCCGGAAAATATTATGAAGAAGGGAATGAGCTTGCAGAACTGCTTGATGATAAGACCTCTGTTGCTGATGCACAGGTGGGACTGGGGCTCAGTCTCAGGGCGCAGGGTCTCTGGAAAGACGCCCTGAAGATAATCGGCATGGCGAGCAGGCTTTACCGGTCTCTTGATGACGAGAAGGGAATTGCTTTTGCCTTATGGGCAAAGGCAGGCACCTACAGGATAAAGGGGGAACCGGTAAGGGCTGTTAATGAATATCTTAAGGCATATGAGATTTTTAAAACATTAAGGGACAGGTCAGGCATTGCCTATTCATACTGTGGTCTTGGCGGAAGCTCAAGGGTTGCCTGCAGGTTTAAGGATTCTGAAAAATACTATAAAAGAGCAAACAGCATGTTTGAAAAACTGGGTGACCGGTTCGGGCTTGCCTACTCATACTGCGGTCTGGGAAATGCAAGCAGAATGGAAGATGACTACAGGAATGGGCTCAAGTATTTTAAAAAGGCTGAGAAACTGTATAAGAAGATCGGTGACCGGGTCAGTTACGCGTATACCCTTTGGAGCGTAGGTACAACGTATAAAATGATGGATAAATATAAAGAAGCTGTTGACAGTTACAGGTCGGCGGCAGAGATGTTCAGAATAACAAAAGATCCAAGGGGGAACATATACTGCATACTTGGATTGGCAGAGGTTGATTATCTTAATGGTAATATTAAAAAGGCAAAGAACGGTTTTACGAAGGGGCTGAAGCTTGCCGTGCAGTATGGGTTCAAGGTAGAGAAGGGATATGCCGGTAGGCTCATCAGGGCTGCTGACAGAGGCAGGGGAATGCCTTTAAACCTGCCGTGACACACCTGGTCTGCAATAATTGTAACAATGTCATTGACTCAATCTGAAATTCTCACAATTTTCCCTGTTCCCCTGTTTTTCAGGCGGCTTCCCGGTTTTTGATAAGGTGTTTGTATCATGATGATGCCGTTGATACAGCACATGAAGTTTTCATTCAACCGCAGGGGCATGTTGCAACGCACCCCTGCGCAACCTGCTTATCGAAGTTGAACTTCGATAAATAGGGCCGGTACAGTACTTATATATACCCCAAAATATCCAGAGGCACAGGCATGAGGTCACCTGTAAAAACAGGCAGAGGCTGTAAACTGTTGCCTGGTTTTCTGTAATAAAGACAGTTGAGAAATTTCTCAATATGTATAATGACTTATTGCAATATAATAGGCTATTTGTTACTATGGATTGAATTTATATGAACCAGTCAGAACCACAATATGAAGAGTCTCAAGAAAGCCGGAATGAGCTTGAAAAGGCCGGTTTTCCTGCAAGAATTATTGCAAAGACAATAGATTTTGCGATAGTTGTAGCCCTCTATGAGATCATCCCTGTGATAGGCTTTTTTGCTGCATTGACATATCTGTTACTATGCGATGGACTGTTTGAAGGTAAAAGTCCGGGAAAAAGCCTGACCGGGCTCAAGGTCCTGGATAAAGATACAAGGGAAAATTGCCGATATAAAGAATCAGCATTCCGGAATTTTCCTTTTGCCGTCGTGTTTATCATTTTCGGCATACTTAACATAATTCCTTTGCTGGGATGGCTGATATCATTTGTATTAATAGTCGGAATAATTATTTTTGAAAGCATTGTAGTAGTTGGGAGTGAAAACGGCATGAGACTTGGCGACGAACTTGCAAATACCATGGTAGTTGATGACACTCAAGGGAGGGTAAATGTTTCATAAAATTCTTGGATGGTTTTCCAATGACCTGGCAATAGATCTCGGCACGGCAAATACCCTGGTATTTGTCAAAGGCAAGGGAATTGTGTGTAATGAGCCATCTGTTGTGGCTGTGCAGAAAGACAAGGTTATAGCCGTAGGTACAGAAGCGCAGAAGATGCTTGGCAGAACTCCAGCTAACATTACTGCCATGAGGCCAATGAAGGAAGGTGTTATAGCAGACTTTGATAAAACAGGGGAAATGCTGAAGTACTTTATCAGAAAGGTCCATAACAGGAAGAGTTTTATATCTCCCAGGATTGCCATTGGTGTGCCTTCAGGTATTACCCAGGTCGAGCAGAGGGCTGTGAAGGACGCTGCCCAGGCATCAGGGGCCAGAGAAATATACCTTATAGAAGAGCCAATGGCCGCTGCCCTTGGAGTCGGTCTTCCGATAGGAGAGCCGTCAGGAAATATGATAGTTGATATCGGAGGCGGTACAACAGATGTGGCTGTAATATCCCTTCATGGCGTTGTATACAGCAAAGCTGTCCGCATGGGAGGAGATAAACTGGACGAGGACATTGTCAATCACATAAAGAGCAAGGGCAGGATACTCATTGGTGACAGGACTGCTGAAATGATAAAAAGTCAGATAGGGTCTGCTTATAAGATTGATGAAGAAAACAGGTCCATGGAAGTCAAGGGAAGAGACCTGGTGTCCGGTATTCCCAAGACAGTCACGATATTTGAAGACGAGATAAGAGAGGCAGTAAGTGAAACTATAGTTGTAATAATAAATGCAATTAAAGTTGCCCTTGAAAATACTCCCCCTGAACTCGCATCAGACATTGTGGACAGGGGCATTGTCCTTGCCGGTGGAGGCGCTCTTCTGCGGGGCCTTGATTCACTTATACGACATGAAACCAGCCTGCCTGTTATTGTTGCAGAAGATCCGCTCCTGGCTGTCGTAAATGGAGTAGGAGAAGTGCTTGACGACCTGGACATCTTAAGCAGGGTCTCATTATAAAAATTACTCGGGATGTTAAAGAAAAAATTATTTCTTTTTGCCCTTTTTTTGCTTCTGGTATTTGCGCTGATTTCATATCAGAGTATCAAAGGTAAAAGCCACTTTATAGATTTCCCCATCTATCCCTTAAGACTTCTTGAGCAGGCGAGTTCTGCGGTCACAAAAAAAATCAATAATATTATTAACACATACATTCTTATTATCGGTAAAGAGGCTGAAAACAAAAGACTGCTTAGAGAGATAGAAGACCATAAGGCCGAGAAAAGCAGGTTCAGCGAACTGGAACGGGAAAATGAGAGACTCAGAAATATTCTTAAATTAAAATCTGCCAAACGAACTTATATTGCAACGGCGGATGTCATTGCAAGAGATCCTACTAACTGGTTCCAGACTTTCTGGATAAATAAAGGAAAGAGCTCCGGCATATCTAAAGACATGGTTGCTGTCACTCCGACGGGCCCGGTTGGAAAGGTAAACAGGGTTTTTGAAGAAGAGTCAAGCATCACTTTATTAACTGATGTAAACTCCTCTGTTGCCGGACGGCTTCAGTCATCCAGAATTGAAGGGGTGCTGGAAGGCAGGGGAGGAGAGCTGTGCCTGCTGAAGTATGTATCAAAAGAAGCTGACGTAAAGCCGGGAGACAGGATAATAACATCAGGTCTTGACGGCATCTATCCCAAAGGCCTTTTACTAGGATATGTTACCAATATTAAAAAAGAAGAGGGAGAGATGTTTCAGGTTATTGAAGTAAGTCTTGCGCAGGACCTCTTCAGGGTGGAAGAGGTTACCATATTAAAAAAATGAGACCTTTTCTTTTATACCTTTTTTTTATATATTGCAGCTTAATGATACAGGCAGTTTTTTTTGACGGTACCATCCCTGATATTGTTATTGTAATTATATGTATTTACACTGTTAAATACGGACTGATCAATGGAGTCATTCTGGGAGCCTTGGCAGGTTTACTGATAGATACAACTAATGGATTAATATTGGGTCCAAATATATTTGGTAAAGCCATGGCCGCTTTTCTGACCGGAACTATAAAAGACAACCTGTTTCAATGGAATACGTTTATAAATGCGATTGTCGTGGCAATTGTATCAGCAGTTGATATTTTTCTGATATTTATAAGTCTTGAGGCATTTTCAAATGCATCTTTTCTGAACAGGTCCCTGCAAGATTCAGCCACACAGATAATATATACGGTCATAGTAGCAATCATGTTATATCCTCTGATGTTTAGAAAGGAAAAAATGCGAATATGACATGTATATTTTTATTATGAACAGAAGCGGCCTGCGGGAGGATTGCATTAATGCTCCAATATTAATGGAATCAATGCGCCGGCTGTCAGATATGGATTATTAAATAATGATAGAGATTTCAGCAGAGAGATAATATGGAGAAAAGAATCTCAGTTTCCTTATATATTGTATCGATTCTGTTTTGCATATTTATATTCAGGCTCTTTAGTCTTCAGATACTGAAAGGAAATGAGTATAAGAAGATTGATGAACATAATCGCATCAGAGTTGTTGACATACTGGCCCCGAGAGGCATAATTTATGACAGGCATGGCAGGGCGCTTGTTAAGAATGTTCCCTCCTTTGATATCACCGCTATAAAAGAGGACGTGCATGATGACAGCGATAAACTGTTGGCCATGAGCAGGTTTATCGGACTGAAAATAGATGTGCTCAAGACCAGGCTTAAAGGTTCAGCGGCCAGCCCTTTTGAGAATGTCATTTTAAAGCAGAATGTTTCATTTAAAGATGTTGCAAAGGTAGAAGCCGGGAAAGCAGATTTCCCGGGCCTGCAGGTAAATGTGGTGGGCGGGAGAGAATACCTCCATGGCCATTCAGCCAGCCATTTGCTGGGATACCTGGGCAGCCTTGGGCCCAGACAGTCAAATAAACCTGAATATAAAGGAGTCCCCAAAGGTTCATTTATAGGTCTGTTCGGGATTGAGAGGGTCCATGACATGACGTTAAGGGGTCTGGCCGGAAAAAAAATTCTTGAGGTTGATGCACTTGGAAGAATTATTAATGTTGTCAGAATACAGAGACCGGTCAAGGGACAGGACATTCAACTGACTATTGATATTGATCTTCAGATCGAAGCAGAGAAAAGTCTGAAAGGCAAAGCTGGATCTATTGTGGCGATGGACCCTGAAACAGGTGCAATTCTGGCCCTTGCCAGTTCCCCGACATTTAATCCCAACCTGTTTGTCAGGGGAATTGAAACAAGAGACTGGAAGAGGCTGATCAGAGACCCCAGAAAGCCTTTGCTGAACAGGGCGATCCAGAGTCAATATGCTCCGGGATCGACATTTAAAATCATAACGGCAATCGCGGCCCTTGAAGAAGGGATTGTTGACAGGAATACAAACGTTTATTGCAGCGGTTCAACCAGGTTCGGAAGGGTTTTTAAATGCTGGAAAAAGCAGGGACATGGCAGTGTTGATCTGCAGAAGGCTCTAGTTGAGTCATGTGACGTTTATTTTTATGAAGTCGGTAAAAAAATTGGGATTGATGTTCTGTCCGATTATGCCTCTGGATATGGTCTTGGAAACTTAACGGACATAAGGCTTGATGGTGAAGTTGCAGGCATTGTACCGACCAGGAAATGGAAGATGGAAACAAAAGGTGATAGATGGTACAAAGGTGAAACCCTTAACACAGTGATAGGACAGGGATACCTGTCTGTGACTTCATTACAGGTTGCATCCATGATGGCTGCTGTAGTAAATGGAGGAAAGCTGTATAGACCCTATCTTGTAACTGGTTCCGGGAGCCGGGTTATGGACGACAGAATGAAGAAGATACGTCCATTGCATATCAAGTTATTAAAAAAAGCCCTGCTCGGAGTTGTAGAAGAGAAAAAAGGCACCGGACTGCTTGCAAAATCTGATTTGGTCAGCATAGGAGGCAAAACAGGAACCACGCAGGTAATCGGCGGCGGTTTAAATGAAAAAGACACCCCGGAAAAATTCAGGGACCATGCATGGTTTGTTGCATTTGCCCCTGTTGATGAACCAAAGATCGTGGTTTCAGTCTTTGTTGAACATGGAGGCCATGGAAGCTCGGCAGCTGCACCTGTAGCAGGCAGAATTATAGAAGCATTTTATAAAAGTGATATGGACGGATAAATAAATTACAAATTACAAATTTCAAATTGAATCTTTTTAGATAGGTAACAATCATGATTGACCGGAGACTTGTAGATAATTTTGACTGGGGGCTGTTGTTTGCAATGATAGCACTGTCTCTGATCGGCGTATTGACGATTTACAGTGCGACCAGACCTGTTCTTGATGCTGCCCAGAAGAGTTTCTATATGAGGCAACTTTACTGGATAGCATTAAGCCTGGTGGCTTTTCTGATACTTGTGAGTCTGGACTATAAATGGTTTATCAGCAATGCATATATTGTTTATGCTATCGGCATCATTCTCCTTGTGCTGGTGCTGGTTATAGGGAGAAAGGGGATGGGTGCCCAGAGGTGGATAAATATGGGTCTGTTTTCATTTCAGCCTTCAGAATTTTTTAAAATTATTTTTATAATTACTCTCTCCCGCTATCTTACATACCATAAGGACGGGGCTGGCCCTGATTTGAGCATGATTATTAAAATGGTCGTCTTATTTCTGATAATCCCTGTTGTTCTTATCCTTAAACAGCCTGATTTAGGAACTGCCCTCATTCTATTTTTTATCTTTATATCAATGGTCCTTGCAGCAGGAACAAAGAGAAAAATAATACTGACTGTATTGATCATATCTCTTATATCTCTGCCATTTGCCGGCAAGTTCGTCTGGAGCGGACTTAAGGAATATCAAAAACAGAGAATTCTGACTTTTATAGATCCGCAGGCAGACCCCCAGGGTGTGGGGTATCACATAAACCAGTCAAAGGTTACCATAGGATCAGGCGGATTTAGCGGCAAGGGGTATATGGAAGGTACGCAGGGGCCGTACAGATTCTTGCCGGAAAACCATACTGATTTTATTTTTTCAATATTTGCTGAAGAATGGGGATTTCTGGGGAGTTTAGTTCTTTTCTTTATGTATTTTTTTATCATCTGGAGAGGGTTTGACACTGCCAGAAAAGCCCGGGACCGGGAGGGATGTTTTCTTGCCCTGGGCATCACCTATATGTTTTCATTTTATTTTTTTGTGAATGTCGGGATGACCCTGGGAGTAATGCCTGTTGTAGGTGCTCCGCTTCCCTTAATGAGCTACGGAGGAACTGCATTGCTTTCCAATTTTCTTGCCCTCGGAATCCTTGAAAATGTAAGAATGCGCAGATTTGCCCTGTACTATTAATGATTTTTATAAAGCTTACCTCCCTGGCTCACATATTTGTGGATAATGCGGGTCAGACCTTTCCTTATGTCGTTTGGATAAGAATAACCGGATAAGTTATAATTACAGGTTAAACACACTCTGAATGTATATTTATAATGATAAAATGAAAGTTTACAGGATTCTTTTAATAATGTTATCAACGGGTTTCTTTTTTGGGTCCATTGACAGAGCAGGTGCCGGACCTGTACAGGAGTCTGCTCCTATAGTTATTGAGTCATCTTCGAGAGATCATACTGGAATTGACAATGCATTAAACAGAGTGCTGACATACTTTGCCAGGATAGATGGAGAAGTTGAAAGGATTGAAAACGGGACAGCCTGGATACGGGTCAAAGGACAGGTAAATCTTGTCAATGAAATGAGGTTTTCTGTATTCAGGGAGGGAGGAGTATTTCATCATCCTGTTACGAATGATCCGATTGGAACATCAGAAGAATTTGTCGGACGGATAGAGTTGAAGGATGATATGCCTGTGGACGGACTGTTCCCCTGTTCCATAGTCAATGGTGATATTCATTCAAAAGACAAAATTAGAATTACATCATCCAAAATTAAACTTGCCTTTTTTCAAGACAGATCATCTGACTGGGCCATTTCAGAGCTTTTTTACGATGCACTGCAGAAATCAGGCCGTTTTGAGGTCCAGGAAGCTTACACCTCAACATATGAAACCGAAATCCTGACCGGCCTGGCAAGGGATCTTGGTGCTGACGTTGTTCTGATGTTCTCAACATCATCAGCAAAAAAATCAACTATTATCAATATCAAACTTTACTGGACCAGGGATTCAAAGATGTTCAGTTCGATTGAAGAACCTCTTGATCCTGACGATATTGAAGTGACTCCGGATGATACAACATCTTTATCACGTTCTTCAGGTAAACCGGGACTTCAGAAGATTTATGAACTGGACGGAGGTAATCTGTTTGCTATCGGGGACACTATGGGCAATGGGAAAGATAATGTAGTAATCGGTGATGGCAACAAAGTTGTCATTTATTCGGTTAATGATGAACTTCAGGAAACATGGTCAGTCAATGGCCCCAGATCCAGTAATATTATTTCAATTGACATGCTTGATGTTAACAATAACGGCAGGTCTGAAATATTTGTGACTGCCCTTACCAAAAAGAAACAGATTCGATCATTTGTAATAGAGTATGATCTGGACAGAGGCTATCAGAAAGTTATGCAGAATAATCCCTATTTTTTTCGTGTAAGAGGAAATGATCTGCTTATGCAGAAATTCGGGCGGGTCAGGACGTATAGCGGCCCGGTTTATGAGGCAGAGTGGAGTGACGGCAAATACAGAAAAAAAAGCAGGCTTAAGCTGGCTGAAGACATAAATATATATGGTTTTACGTCCATTGACTGGGATGGTACAGGTCAAAGCCAGCTGGTTTCAATCAATGATAAGGGGTTCCTCAGGCTGTATAACAGTGAAGGCAAGGTGGAATGGGAGGGTGACAGATCATTTGGCAAACCAGAGATTTCATTCAGTAAAGAGATAGGCACTATCATGGAATATGAAGAGTGGTTTGTAAGGGGAAGGTTAATGACAGTAGCGGCCGGCAAAGGTGAGGCACTGGTGGTCATAAACAGGGTCCCGGCATATTCTGTATTGCCGGGCATTGGCAGCAGGGGAGGAGAAGTTTATTTGTTGTGGCGTGAAAATGGTATTATTCATGAAAAATTGATACAGAAGGAAATACCGGGTTCAATAACCGATTATTTAATAAAAGGTGATGATATGTTTCTCATAAGCAAAGGCAGCACAATATCAAATATAAAGAACATTGCCTCGGGTAAATCCAGAAAGAACAGTTTGCTGTTCCACATCAAATTGGCCCCGGATAAGATTATATCAGTCAGCAGGGATCAGAAATCCAAATAAGGAATATATGGAAATGAATATAGGACATGTTGCATTGATAATGGATGGAAACGGACGCTGGGCCAAAGCCAGAAACCTTCCCCGGATAGAGGGGCATAGAAACGGTGTAAAAAAAGTAAATGAAATAATTGATGCTGCAATCGATCATAAACTTAAAGCAGTTACTTTTTATACGTTCTCAATGGAGAACTGGCAGAGACCATCTGCAGAAGTCAGCGCACTTATGGGCATACTGAATTCTTACATAAAAAGCGAGATGAAAAGGCTGCATAATATGAACATTGTTTTCAGGTCGCTCGGGGATATCGAAAGATTACCTGATAAAACACGTAAACTGGTAACAGACTTTCAGGAGCTTACAAAAAATAATTCCGGTCTTATACTCTCAAGCGCGCTCAGTTACGGAGGAAGGGCAGAAATAGTTGCAGCTGTGAAACATATGATAGGGAAAGGAATGGGCATTGATGAAGTGAATGAAGAGAGCCTGGCAGAAAATTTATATACAGCAGGCATACCCGATCCTGACCTTATCATTCGTACAAGCGGAGAAATGAGACTGAGCAATTTCCTGCTCTGGCAGTCAGCATATTCTGAATTTTATTTCACGGACACCCTCTGGCCGGATTTTGATAAGGAAGAATTCGGTAAGGCCATTGAGGAATTCAAAAACAGGGATCGCAGATATGGTGCGCTGCCGGGCAAGCATTAAACACAGGATGATAATAATATATGAATAGTAAAAATAATGGAAATAAAAATGTCTGTTAGGGCTGCCTCTGGATTTAACTGGAAAAGGATTGTAGTTGCTGCTGTGACGTTACCCGTCCTGTGGGTCTATCTCTATTATTTGCCGCCCATGCCTTACTTTCTCGCCTTTCTTACTGTTGTATGTGTTCTGTCATTGAATGAGTTCTATAGAATGTATGGACTGAGAAACAGGTTTATTATTCCGGGAGTGTTGATTGGTGGTATAATTTTTTATACGATATGCCGTCATCCGGAATTTTTATTAGAGGGTATATGCATAGGTTTTTTTGCTCTGATGGTCCTGAGATTATTTGATGAACGTACCCCTGAAGGCAGTATGTCAGAGCTTGGCCCGCTCAGTGCGGGTTTTTTATACATTACCGTGCTCTTGAGTTTCCAGTGGGTTCTCCGGATAACTGCCGGAGTGGAATATATTTTTTTATTATATGCTTCCGTATGGATTGCAGACAGTATGGCTTATTATATCGGTAAGTATCTTGGTAAAAACAAACTATATCCATCTGTAAGTCCCAACAAGACCATGGAAGGTGCAGCCGGAAGTCTCCTGGGAGGATCGGGCGGCGCGGTACTCATAACAAAAGTCCTGAATATCCAGGGACTGTCAGCATCAGGTGCAGCTGCAATAGGAGTGACGCTGGGATGTGCTACTATTCTTGGAGATCTCATAGAATCCATGTTTAAAAGAGATGCCGGGGTGAAAGACTCTGGAAGTCTGATTCCGGGACATGGAGGATTACTGGACAAGATTGACGGGTTTCTGGTTGCCGGTCCTGTACTTTATTTTATTGTGAGGTATTTTTGAAAAAACTGTCTGTTCTTGGATCAACAGGTTCTATCGGCCGGAACACGCTCGAAGTTGTGGGCCGTAATCCTGACAGGTTTACCGTCTGTGCTCTTGCAGCCAGAAATAATGTCGAATTGCTTGAATCACAGATTCATGCATTTAAACCGGATCTGGTGGCCGTATCTGACATTGCAGCAGCAGAGGAACTTAAGAAAAAAAATCTTTCTGTTGAAATTTTATCTGGAGAAGAAGGCATGATTGCAGCTGCAACCATTGATACGTCAGATATGGTTGTTTCATCCATCGCAGGGTCTCCTGGACTGGTTCCCACATATGAAGCTATTAAAGCGGGCAAGGACATAGCCCTGGCCACCAAGGAAGCTCTTGTAATGGCAGGGAAACTGGTGATGGCCGAGGCATCCGGAAATGGTGTGAATATCATACCTGTTGACAGTGAACACAGTGCGGTTTTTCAGTGTCTTCATGGAAGGGACATGGATGAGGTATCAAGAGTAATCCTTACTGCCTCAGGAGGTCCGTTTCGCAACAAGGGCCTGTCTGAACTTGTTTCAGTAACTCCTGCCGAGGCGTTAAAACATCCTAACTGGGATATGGGCAGGAAAATAACTGTTGACTCTGCCACATTGATGAACAAGGGTCTGGAGGTGATCGAGGCCAGATGGCTGTTTGGTTTGCCTGCAGAAAAGATCAGTGTCATAATTCATCCCCAGAGCATAGTCCATTCAATGGTGGAATTCGTAGACAGCAGCATTATTGCCCAGTTGTCTCTTCCTGATATGAAAGGACCGATCAGTTATGCGCTGTCTTATCCTGAACGGTTTGGAGATGTATTACCGCCGCTTCATCTTGCCGAGATAAAAGAACTGACATTTGAAGAGCCTGACAGGGAGAAGTATCCGTCGATTGATCTGACATACAGGGCGCTGACCTCAGGAGGCACCATGCCCTGTGTTTTTAATGCTGCGAATGAAATTGCAGTTGATGCATTTCTTGATGATAAAATATCTTTTACAGACATAACCCGGATAGTGTCAGGTACAATGGATAGCCATAAAGTAAAAGAATATGAAACAATAGAAGAGGTGTTAGAGGCCTCGGACTGGGCAAAAATAAAAGCAAAAGAACTGCTAATGGAGAAAATTAAATTATGACATTTATATGGGCGATTATTTTATTTGGATTGCTGATCTTTTTTCATGAACTCGGTCATTTTATACTGGCCAAGCTTGTTGGAGTCAAGGTGGTTAAATTCTCACTTGGTTTTGGTCCTAAAATACTTGGAAGGAAAGTCGGGGAGACTGAATATCTTCTGTCAGCAATACCCCTTGGAGGCTATGTGAAGCCTTTAGGTGAAGAACCGGGAGAAGAGATATCAGAAGAAGACAGGCCACGGGCTTTTAATAATCAGCCTGTATGGAAAAGAGCATCAATTGTTCTTGCAGGTCCGGTCTTTAACCTCGTGCTGGCATACATTATATTCGTAGTATTCCTGGGTGCTGACTTTCCTGTTGCAATCCCGAAACTGGACAGTATAACCACGACGATAGAGAATGTCATGGAAGACTCTCCGGCAATGAAGGCGGGTTTAATCAAAGAAGATACAATTGTGTCCATTAATGGAGAGTCCGTAAGAGACTGGAATGAAATGGCCGACATCTTTTCTGAGAATCCGGGCAAAGAACTTGCCGTTACTGTAAAAAGGAATGACGACCTGATAAACATGAAAATTATTCCGGAATCTACGAAAGTCCAGAATGAACAGGGTGAGGAAATCACGATCGGAAGGATAGGCATATCAAAAAAGTTCAATGCCAAGATCATCAAGAGCGACAGTATTTTTTCTGCACCATTCAAGGGTATGCAGGCTGTTTATGAATGGTGTGTTCTTACGCTGGACGTTGTTGTCAGGCTGTTTACCGGTACTGTATCGGCAAAGCAGATAGGAGGTCCTATTTTGATTGTAGATGCTGCTGCCAAAGCAGCTTCGGTCGGGGCTTTTACTTATTTCAATTTTATAGCGATAATCAGTATTAACCTGGCAATTTTAAACCTGCTGCCTGTGCCTGTTCTTGATGGGGGGCATGTAATGTTCTTTATTATTGAGGCCTTCAGGGGCAAGCCTGTAAGCGAAAAAATCATGATTGCTGCCAACAAGGTAGGCATGACCCTGCTTCTGTTATTAATATTTTTTGTGCTATATAACGATACGGTACGAGTCATCGTCCCATGGTTTCAGAAAACCATTAATCCCTGACTTTAAAATGAGCAGACCACCTGAAATAAAAAAACTCACATCTTCAGGCGGTGTTATATCCCGGATATCTGGAGAGGGAGTTGAAGTGGTGCTTGTATCAGTCAGGGGGAAAAATACATGGTGTCTACCCAAGGGGATTATCGACAAGGGTGAACAACCCCCTGAGACAGCTCTTCGGGAAGTAAGGGAAGAGACAGGGCTGACCGGAAAGCTGATTGAAAAAATCGGGCAGATTTCTTACTGGTACTTTGTAAAAGATGATATGTTCAAGATACATAAAACAGTCCATATGTATCTGTTTAAGTATATCAGTGGAAACACTGATGACCACGATCATGAAGTTGATGATGCAAAATGGTTTCCTATTGACGTTGCTTTGAAAAAACTGTCTTATAAGAGTGAAAAAGAGATAATGCAGAAGGCCAAAGTTATGATTAATGACAGACTGGTTCAGTTTCAGAAGCATGACTGAATATGTGTATCTTGCCCGTGTAAATATTTCTTATGGCTGCCCGGCCTCTTCATTCTTGTAAATAAATTCGGAGGATATTTCATATGAATGTAGTACAGAAACTTATAGCGTCACATCTGGCTGAAGGGGAGATGAAAGCTGGAAACGAGATAGCAATATCAATAGACCAGACACTGACCCAGGACGCTACCGGTACAATGGCCTATCTTGAGTTTGAAGCAATGGGGATACCAAAGGTCAGAACCAGGGTGTCGGTCAGTTATGTAGACCATAACACTCTTCAGTCAGGATTTGAAAATGCTGACGACCACCGTTTTCTCCAGACCATTGCGAGTAAATATGGTGTGTATTTTTCAAGACCCGGAAACGGCATATGCCATCAGGTCCATCTTGAGCGTTTTACAAAACCCGGACAGACGCTGCTGGGTTCAGACAGCCATACACCAAACGCCGGCGCTGTTGGCATGCTTGCTATCGGTGCCGGCGGACTGAACGTTGCCCTCGCCATGGCCGGTGAGCCGTTCTGGCTTGTCATGCCAAAGGTGGTTAAGGTGAATCTGAAAGGATCATTGAACAAAGGGGTAAGTGCAAAAGACATTATCCTTGATGTATTAAGACAGCTCACAGTAAAAGGCGGAGTAGGAAAGATTATTGAATATACAGGCGAGGCACTTAAGGACCTTACCGTACCTGAGAGGGCGACTATTACAAATATGGGCGCTGAGCTGGGTGCCACTTCATCGGTTTTCCCGTCTGATGATCAGACACGGGCTTTTTTTACAGCTCAGGGACGTGCAGAAGACTGGACCGGGCTTATTCCTGACATTGATGCCGTTTATGACGAAGAGATAGAAGTAAATCTTGACTCCCTTGTGCCGCTTACAGCAGCGCCGTCCAGTCCTGATAACATTAAGACGGTAAAAGAAGTGCAGGGCATACCTGTAAAACAGGTGTGCATTGGAAGTTGTGTAAATTCTTCATATTCTGATTTAATGGTCGCCGCAAGGATGCTTAAAGGGAAAAAAGTGCACCCGGATGTAAGCCTTACGATCAGTCCCGGGTCACGTCAGACATTGCAGATGGTTTCGGAAAACGGTGCATTGGCCGATATTGTATCTGCCGGTGCCAGGATACTTGAGAGTACCTGTGGTCCCTGCATTGGAATGGGGCAGTCACCTCCTACCGGGGCCGTGACGTTACGGACTTTTAACAGAAACTTTCCGGGAAGGAGTGGTACCCCCAATGACCAGTCTTACCTGTGCAGTCCAATGACTGCAGCAGCATCCGCGATCAAAGGTGCAATAACCGATCCCGCTGAAGAGTTGTCGGCTCCTGTTGTTATTCCTCTTCCTGACAGGTACATAATTGATGATGCCATGATCGTTGCACCATCAACAGAACCCGATAAAGTTGTGGTCGAAAGAGGCCCTAATATTAAACCCTTCCCTGTCAAGAAGCCCCTTGAAGCGTCTCTCACTGCCCGGATCATTATAAAGGTTGGAGACAATGTCACCACTGACGATATTATGCCGGCCGGGGCCAAGATATTGCCGCTCAGGTCAAACATTCCAGCAATATCTGAATATGTGTTTTCAAAAATAGACAACGAATTTACCTCAAGAGCAAAAGCGTCGGAAGGCGGTATTGTTGTGGGTGGAAATAATTATGGTCAGGGATCAAGCAGGGAACATGCGGCCCTGGCTCCGATGTATCTTGGAATTAAAGTCGTATTTGCAAAGTCATTTGCCCGTATCCATAAAGACAACCTTATTAATTTCGGAATACTTCCCTTAACTGTAGAGCCGGAAATTTATGACTCTCTTGAAGAGGGAAGCGAGATTGAGCTGCCTGATGCTGCAAAAGAAGTGAGGGAATCTGACAGCATAACATTTGTTGATAAAAAATCGGCAAAGAGCTATTCTACCGGGCATGGATTTACTCAGAGACAGAGGAAAATTATTCTTGCGGGCGGATTGCTTAATTACGTTAAAAACAAATCATGAAGATGAAAGCTGACAAGTCTAAAAATACTTGCAAAACTGAGAAAAATATGTTTATGTATTTATTAAAATTCATGGAAAGGAGGGATTAAATGAAAATATTATCTATTTTCCTGATGGTGTTGATGCTGGCTCTGATAGGGTGTTCAACAAAGTATACTTTTGAACCGGGAGATAAAGCATTACTAGATAGCGCCATGGATAATGCCAGAGATGCAAAAGCATCAGCAGACAGTGCGTCAGCTTCAGCCAGTAAGGCAACAAGTGAAGCTGACCGGTCCGAGGCTGCTGCTGACCGGTCCGAGGCTGCTGCTGACCGGTCCGAGAGAGCTGCCAACAGGTCGGAAAGAGCTGCTGACAGCGCAAATACAGCAGCGGAAAAAGCTGTCAAGGCATTTGAAATGAAACAGCGGAAGTAATTAATTGGATATTAAAGCGGGAAGCCCTGTTGCACTTTTTATTGATTTAATCATTAATGCAGTGTTTACATGTTTTAACAGGTGCTTCCCGTGAAGTTTTTTGATCACCGTTGCAATTAGCTCCGATTCAACCATGTCTGAGTTATGGATCTCGATATATATTTTGTCACCATGCATTCCAACCTTTACCGGTTCACTGATAATTTTTACAGGTGTACCCACCGCGACATAACTGAATAAATCTTTTATATCTTCAGGATAGAGCCTGATACATCCCTGACTGACTCTTCTCCCGATCCCATAAGGCCTGTTTGTTCCATGGATTCCGTATGAATCCAGGGAAAGCTGCAACCAGTGGCTTCCCAGGGGATTGTCCGGTCCCGGGTGCACATAGAGAGGCAGGTCCGGATCCTCCTTTCGGGAAGCTTCAGGAACTTTCCATATCGGGTCCCTGATCTTAAGGGTAATACGATACGTACCTGTTGGAGTGTTAAAACCCTGTCTTCCTATTCCTATAGGGTAGGTCTTTATAAATCTGGATTCCTGAACAGAGAAGAAATAATATAATCTCAGTTCCGCCAGATTGATAATAATGCTGTTCTCAATTAATTCCGGAATAAGCCATGATGTTGGAATAACTACTTCTGTTCCTTTTCCAGGCACCCATGGATCAATATGTTTATTGGCGTCCATAATTTCGTTATAGCCTGTATCATATGTCCTCGCGAGTTCAATCAGGCTTTCACCGTCCTTCAGGATGTATGATCTGTTCTTACCGATTAAATACATATGGTCGGAATCAACAGGAAATGCCCCGGATGCGGATATATCAGTCGGGGAAAAGATAATCGTCAGACATATAATTATAAAAATATACACGGTGTTTATTTTACTTAATTATAGTTTTTTTTGTAGGGGCACGTAGCAACGTGCCCCTGCGTTTGTATGAGGTTGACTACTTTTCAACACAGAGGTATACTTTAAATCTACCCTAGGGGAGGCATAGCCTGAGAGTCTCACTGACAGAACTCAGAGCCCGGAGCACAGACCCTGGAGTAACGAATTAATCTGTGTTCTGATATCTGTGTTCTGAAGTGGGAGACCCTCCGAACCTGAACTGGTTAATCCCAGCGAAGGAAAGGGAAGCGAAATCATATTCCGTATTTCCTTTGGCATGTGCCATTCCGGGAATACGGTTTTTTTATTTTGGTGCAAATGAACAATATGATAAATAGTGACAGAACATTAATTAAAGATATTCTTGACAAGTCCCTTGATCTGCAGGTGTTGAATCTGAAGGAAGTTTCAGCTTTGATAGACCTGCATGACAGGGAAGTCTGGGAAGAAGTGTATGATGCTGCACATAGAGTCAAGGAAAAGGTCTATGGAAAGAGAGTAGTGCTCTTTGCTCCTCTTTATCTATCAAATGAATGCATGAATGACTGCCTTTATTGCGGTTTCAGAACGGGCAACAAAAATGCCGTAAGAAAGAGTCTGACCGTTGATGAGGCTGTTCAGGAAGCGGAATTTCTTTCCGGCAAAGGATACAGGAGACTTCTCCTTGTTTCGAGCGAACATTCTAAACGTACCGGCCTGGATTATATTGAAAAAGTTGCTGATGCCATTTACCGCAGGACCGATATTCGAATATTGCATGCCAACACAGCTCCGATGAGGGTTGCAGAGTTTAAACGGCTTAAAGCTGCCGGTATTGGAGTGTACCAGTGTTTTCAGGAGACCTACCATATACCGTCATACAGATATTTGCACCAAACCGGTACGAAGGCAGATTATGCGTCCAGATTGAATGTTATGGACCGGGCCATAGAAGCGGGCTTTGCTGATGTGGGCATGGGTGTGCTCCTTGGGTTGTATGACTGGCGCTGGGAGGTTGGGGCATTGATAGCACACAGCAGGAGATTGATCAGTAAGTACGGGTTCGGGCCGCATACACTTTCTGTACCCCGGCTGCAGCCGGCAGAAGGATCAGATGTGGATTTTGATACGTACAGGGTATCGGATGAAGAATTAAAAAGGATTGTTGCCATTTACAGACTTGCTCTCCCTTATGCGGGAGTTGTAGTGTCAACAAGAGAAAGTGCGGATTTGCGGGATGAACTGCTCTCTAAAGGAGCTTCACAGATATCAGCAGGTTCCAGAACCAGTCCCTGGGGATATATTGAAAAAGGTGATACAGAACAGTTTGAGATTGGTGACAACCGGAGCCTGGAAGAAGTAATTGCAAAACTTGCTGCAATGGGCATGGTTCCAAGCCTTTGCACCGCCTGTTACAGGGAAGGCAGGAGCGGTGAACAGTTCAGAAACCTTGCAGAGAATGAAAAAATGAAAAAGTTCTGCCATGACAATGCACTGCTTTCACTTAAGGAGTACATTGAAGACTGCTGTTCCGGTGATGTGAAGGAGAAACTGGAAAAACTTCTGAAGGCGGAAATTTCAAAGAGCTCAAATGGATTAATAAACAAAATGAAGCTTGTAGAACAGGGAAAGAGAGATGTTCACTCTTGATATCAGAGCCATTTACAAAAGTATTTAAGAAATGGCTGTTGGCGTCATACCCGCGAAAGCGGGTATCCAGAAGTCTTTGGTTTTGAAGAATACTGGATCCCCGATAAAGAACTTCGGGAATGACGAATAAAGACTCTTAAGGGCCGTATTATAAAAGATGAATAAATGACACTTACTTTAAATGGTGAAAAAACAGATATCCATGACAACCTGACTGTTGAAGGTCTGCTCGGCTATTTGAAGATAGAACCGGCCAGGGTCGCTGTTGAAGTTAACCTTGCTATCATTAAGAAAGATGATTTTCATAACCGTGTTTTAAAAGACGGTGATAAGGTGGAGATCGTTAATTTTGTTGGGGGAGGGTAAAGAAAATTTCAAATTACAAATTGCAAATATCAAATATCAAATTCCAAATTACAAATAAATAAAATGTTTGTCATTCCCGCGAAGGCGGGAATCCAGAGATAAACAACGAGATTCCGCATCAAGTGCGGAATGACGAATCCAGAGGATTACTTTTTTGATTGAAGGAGACAGTGATGAACGATAATCTGATTATTAGGGACATTGAATTTAAATCGAGACTGTGGGTGGGCACTGGCAAGTATAAGGATTTTGAAGAGACAAAGCTGGCCATTGAGGCATCAGGGGCTGATGTAGTTACTGTAGCGGTGAGAAGGACAAATATATTTGATAATAAGTCAGAAAACCTGCTCGATTTTATAGATCCAAAGAAATATAAAATACTGCCTAACACAGCAGGATGTTTCACTATGGAAGATGCTCTCCGGTATTCACGGCTTGCCCGGGAGACGGGCATTTCTGATCTTATAAAACTTGAAGTACTGGGTGATGAAAAAACTCTGTTTCCTGATGCATGCGCAACTCTTCAGGCAACGGAAATTCTGGCAAAGGAAGGCTTTATAGTCCTGCCTTACATTAATGATGACCCCATTATGGCCCAGCGACTTGTGGATGCAGGAGCAGCTGCTGTAATGCCCCTTGCTGCGCCTATCGGATCAGGCCTGGGAATCAGGAATCCCTATAACATTAAAATTATTCTTGAACAGGCAACTGTTCCGGTAATCGTAGATGCAGGCGTTGGCACCGCTTCTGATGTAGCTGTTGCCATGGAACTGGGAT
The DNA here is from genome assembly GCA_945788685.1 of Thermodesulfovibrionia bacterium. Taxonomy (GTDB): domain Bacteria; phylum Nitrospirota; class Thermodesulfovibrionia; order UBA6902; family UBA6902; genus CALZJD01. The sequence continues at coordinate 28,738 of CALZMZ010000015.1, forward strand.
GTGATGCTGTTTTATTAAATACCGCCATTGCAGGGGCAAAAGATCCCATTGCCATGGCAACAGCCATGAACCATGCTGTGAAGGCAGGGCGGCTTGCGTATAAGGCCGGAAGAATAGAACGGAAGCTGTATGCTACTGCCAGCAGTCCGATTGAAGGAATGCTGTAAAGGCCGTGACGCGTAACGCGTGATGGGTAATGGGTAAAAAACAGTGACGTGTGACGATGATAACAGATAGAAAACTCTTCACTCATCACTCATCACTCATTACGGCCGTTAAGAAGGCGTTACAGGGTGGAATAAGGGCGGTCCAGCTGAGAGAAAAAGATATGGGTACGAGAGACCTTTTACAGCTTGCATACAAGATGAGAAATCTGACCGAAGAACATGATGCAAAGTTGTTTATAAATGACAGGTTTGACATTGCGCTTGCAGTGGGAGCTGATGGTGTCCACCTGACCCGGAACAGTATCCCTGTTTCCAAAGTCAGGGAAACGGTGAAAAAGAGACTTTTAATAGGTGTTTCAACCCACTCCCTTAAGGAAGCAAGAGATGCGGAACGGGGCGGGGCTGATTTTATTACTTTTGGACCGGTTTACAGAACGCCTTCCAAACTTGCATATGGTAAGCCTGTTGGAATTGATGCATTAAAACAGCTGAACAGGAAAATGAAAGTTCCTGTATTTGCCATAGGAGGAATCAATGGCAGCAGGATTAAGGACATAAGGGAATCAGGTGCTCATGGAGCAGCCATGATCCGTGAGGTGCTGGCCTCAGATAATATCAAAAGAAAATCTCAGGAACTAATTAATTTATCAGGAGCTTAAAATGGCCACTATAAACAAAACAAGGATTGAACTTGCCAGAGAGGGCATAATAACCGACGAAGTAAGGGAGGTTGCCCTTGATGAGAGAGTATCTGATGAGCAATTGTCACAGGATATTGCAGACGGACTGACTGTCATATCCAGAAATATTTCTCATGACATTAAACCTCTGGGTATAGGAAAAGGCCTGAGAACGAAAATAAATGCCAATATTGGAACTTCCCGTGACAGGATATCTCTGGATGAAGAGATGGAAAAACTGGATGTCCTTATCAGGTATGGGGCAGATGCAGTTATGGACCTGTCAACAGGAGGTCCCATCAGGGACATAAGAAAACTGCTCATGAGGAAATCAACGGTTTCTGTTGGGACTGTTCCCATTTATGAAGCTGTTGCAAAGGCAGCTGAGGAAAAAGGATCTATTGCAAAGATGAGTGTGGATGATCTCTTTGATGCGATTGAGGGCCACGCTGAAGAAGGAGTGGATTTTGTTACGGTCCATTGTGGTCTGACAAGAAAGACCATAGAGACGCTCAGGGAAGACGGAAGAATATTGGATATCGTAAGCAGGGGCGGGGCATTTCTCGTGGAATGGATGATATATAATGACAAAGAAAATCCTCTTTATGAGAATTATGACAGACTTCTTGAAATTTCCAGAAAACATGATCTTACATTAAGTCTCGGTGACGGCGCCCGCCCGGGATGCCTGTCCGACGCAACTGACAGGACACAGATAGATGAGCTTGTTACATTGGGCGAGCTCCGCGACAGAGCGGTCAGGCAGGGTGTACAGGTAATTATTGAGGGTCCCGGCCATGTTCCTCTGAATCAGGTTGAACTTAACATAAAGATGCAGAAAGAGATCTGCAAGGGTGCTCCTTTTTATGTGCTGGGACCGTTGGTAACTGATATCGGTATGGGTTACGACCATATTTCAGCTGCCATTGGCGGTGCTTTAGGCGGAGCAGCAGGCGCTGATTTTCTCTGTTATGTTACGCCTGCAGAGCATATAAGGCTTCCGAATATTGATGATGTAAAAGAGGGTGTTATAGCATCAAAACTGGCTGCCCACGCTGCAGACATAGCCAAGGGTGTCAGGGGTGCCATAGATATAGACAATGAGATGGCAAGAAGAAGAAAGGCCCTTGACTGGAACGGCCAGATAGAGCTTTCTCTTAATCCTGAAAAAGTAAGAAGTTACCGCTCTGAAATACCTCCAACAGAGCCGCAGGTATGCAGTATGTGTGGAGAATTTTGTGCAATCAAAACAGTTGAAGAGGCATTGAGAAAAAAATAGCCCATCAATACTGTTTTTATATATTGACATTAATTTTCACATAAACTATAGTGAAGTATTAACTGATTAATAAATCTTTCATAAAGAAAGGTGTTATTGGCGTGAGTAATTTATCCAACATATTAGTTACTGAAGATGATGCAGTCTTGAATAATCTTATGCAAAAGGTTTTGCAAAGAGAAGGATTCGATACTGAAGGGGCCTTAAGCGGTGCAGAAGCCATAGACAAGTTTTCAAACGGCAGGGATTCGTTATTACTTATTGATTATGGTTTACCCGATATGACAGGAGAGGATGTGATAGCTGCTCTTTCAGAGAAAAGCACCAGTAGCAGCATTCCCTTTGTGCTTGTTACAGGTATGGGAAACGAGAGCATAGCTGTAGACATGATGAAGCGGGGCGCCATGGATTATATTATTAAAGATGATGTGTTTATTGAGGAACTGCCTGTAAAAGTCAGGTCTGTTCTCGCTGCACTGGATCAGGAAAAAGACATTGAAGAAGAAGAGGTTTTACTCCAGACAAAATCCTATTTTAATCAGGTCCTGCTTGACAGCATGCCGTATATTGCAATTATCCTGAATCCGGTCACGAAAGAAATTATTGCGTCTAATAGAGCGGCAGAACAAATAAGAGTGGTCTCGGGAGTGAACTGTTTAATAACCTCCGGTGGAAATATGTGTCCATGGTGTACTCCCCCGGATTCACTTGAAAAGGGAGCAGAGTCAGATTCTGTAATTGAAGACGCAGGAAAATTGTGGAACGCTAAATGGATGGCAATTGATGACAATATGTACATGGTCTTTGCTGTTGATATTACCGACTATAAGCATATGTTCAAGAAAGGCAAATCACAGAAAAAGGCTCTTAAAGACCTCTCTACGGTGGCTGACGGGATCGACAGTAATCTGAGCGGTCTTAAGGATAATTTAAATAAACTGGCCAACAGCCTCCTTCAAATAAAGGACAGGTCGGAGTAAAAGAGTCTGTCCATTATTCCCCTTTTCTGTTTTGTTACTCAGCCTGTTCCAGGCTGTTCCCGTTTAAATCAATTCCCGTAATTTCCCAGTCATTAAAACTGACATTAAAGCTGAGCACGCCTTTGCCGTCAATATCTTTCGGTATGTTAAAGACTTTGCGGTCAAGTGGAGGGGTATTCTGAGATTTCCCGATCATTGCGGTAGCAGATTCAATGGCTATATTCATGCTTAATATCAGAACAAATACCGGTTCATTCATGACTGAACTGATTATGGGATTTTTTTTGCCAAATGCACCTTCTTCCAGCACTGTAATAAATGTGCCTGTTCCGAGAATGTTTTCATCCGGGATATGGATTTCCGAACAGGTTATGCCCGGGAGCGGCTCTTCTTCGCGACTTTTTATCTCTGCCACTGTTACCTCCGACGTTCTTATAAAATTTACGAAAAGATTTTAACACAGATCATTTATTTTTAAATAGGGACACTTCCCATGGGAAGTGTCCCCGCAGGATGCCATCAAATTGACAAAGTCCATATGCAGTCAATATAATTAATGTTTGAAATAACTTAATAATTAGGAGGTCATTCATATGTCAGATGCAGTTACAAGCGTTACGGGTGAGACTTTTGATCAGGTGGTTCTTCAATCTGAGAATCTGGTTATGGTTGATTTCTGGGCAACATGGTGTGGTCCATGTAAAATTGTAGCTCCTGTTGTGGAAGAACTTGCGAAAGAATATGAAGGCAAAGTAGTTTTTGCCAAGGTCAATACAGATGAAAATCCTGACCTCGCAAGTAAATATGGAATCAGAGGCATACCTACCCTGATGTTTTTTAAGAGCGGAGAGGTCAAAGACCAGGTAGTAGGAGCTGTTCCAAAGGCCCAGCTGAAATCAAAGATAGATTCTTTTATGGGATAGTCAAAGATTATCATGTATGATGTATTAATTATCGGTGGAGGCCCTGCTGGCCTGACAGCAGGGCTTTATACTTCCAGGGCCAAATTAAAATCTCTTCTTGTTGAAAAAGGATTGACCGGGGGAAC